>NZ_JBEZKL010000095.1:4564-29404 GCF_040704695.1 Streptomyces sp. NPDC048411 | reverse complement strand
AACACGCCGAAACCCACCCCGCCGCCGCGAACTTCCCCTTCGAACTCGCCCGCATCCGCCTCGCCCACGGCATCCGCCTACGACACACCCAGGGGAGGAAGTCGGCACGGCATTCGCTGACCCTGGCCGCCGAGACTTTCGAGCGGCTCGGCGCACCCACCTGGACCGAGCGGGCCCGGGCCGAGCTCCGAGCCACCGGTGCATCCACCGTCGCCTCCTCGGCGCACCTCGCCGCGCTGACCTGGCAGGAACGCCGGATCGCCGATCTCGCGGCGGGCGGTCTGACCAACAAGGAGATCGGCGAACGGATGCACCTGTCACCGCGTACGGTCAGCTCCCACCTTTACCGGGTGTTCCCCAAGCTGGGCATCACCTCGCGCGCCGCACTGCGCGACGCGCTGGGCAAGCTCCCCGGCGACCAGAACGTGTGACCTGGACTGCGTTCAGCTCTCGGCGAGATGTGCGCGGATGCCGCGTTCGTCCAGCCAGCCGAGCACGTAGTCGGCGACGAAGCGCCATCCGCTGTCGATGACCAGCGAGTGGGCGCGGTCCGCGAACTGCTTCAGGTCGGTGACCGCCGTGGAGTCGCCGTACTGCTTGTACACCGCGCGGGTGACGGAGTCGGGCACCAGCCGGTCCCCCTGTCCGGAGATCAGCAGAAGCGGGCCACGGCCCGCGTTGCCGATGTCCGCCACGGCACGCGGGCTGCGAACCGCACCCGCGCATCCGAGGTCGGTGAGCAGGCGCCGCGGTGCCGGCACCACATAGCGCTCGAAGAGCCGGTCGGACTCCTCGGCTCCGACGGTGTTCGCGAAGACGTGATGGAACTGTTCCGGAGACAGGGACACCAGCCGGTCGGCGGCGTCGGTCTGGGCGGGAGTCCACAGCCGCGCCGGGGAGGCGGGCAGCGGGATGTCGTTGATCGGGGCGGATGCGATGGCGACCGCGGCGCGGCCGACATTGGCTCCAATGAGGTGCTGCGCGATGAGCCCGCCGACCGAGTGGCCGACGATCACCGGCGAGATGTCGAACGAACGTACGATTTCGGCGTAGTGGTCCGTCAGCGCGTCCAGGCCGATGCCGCCGAGCGTCTCGGGGGACTTGCGCACTTCCCCAGCGGCCGCGGCCTCCCCCGGCCACCCGGGCGTGAGGGCGCGGAACCCACGGCTGGCGAAGCGCTCGGCCCACGACTCCCAGGAAAGCGCGTGCAGCCACGCGCCATGGATGAAGACGACGGGAGTACGGTTCACGGCTGGTTCCTCCGAGCATGACGACCACCCGGCACCGGCACACGGGCGACTGTTTCAGGATCGTTCAGGCACGGGTCAGCGGCGACAGTCGAATGACTTAATGTTCACGACCGTCGGCGCACGGGCCCGGACGGAACCCGCGAAAAGCTCCCCCGGAAGGACACCCCAAGAGGACAAGTGTCCACTTGGCGGGCGGCCGCCACGGTCACCACCGTCGAAGCAGGTGATGTAAAACGGTCAAGTTACTTATGTACGACGCCCCCGCGGCGACAACAGTAGGTCGGGCCAGCCTCCAGCCACAGAAAAGGATCCACCCGACATGAGCGGTAAGCAATCACGGGTACAGGCCCGCCGAACGGCATCGCACGGTGGTCCCGAGCTGATCCTGGACATCGAGCGCGTGCTGGACGTCTCCGCCCGGCAGGCGATCAGAGCGGAGTTCCGGTTCGACCCGGAGTCCCCCTTGATCGTGTGCGTGGAGTTCCTCATCGAAGGCGGGCCGCGCGTCCTGTGGCGTATCGGGCGAGACCTCCTCCAGCAGGGGCTGTACTCGATGAGCGGACTCGGGGACGTCCAGATCTGGCCGTCGAACCTGGAGGCGCGGGAGACCGCGTGGCTCCAGCTGGCCTGCGGTGACATGGCGGCCCTGTTCGAGCTCCCCGTGCCACCGCTCGCGGAATGGCTGCAGTGCACCTATGAACTCGTTCCCGCAGGTCACGAGCTGTCCGGGATCGACTGGGACGTCGCCACCGCGGACCTGCTCCAGACCCCCGAAACGGACTCCGACTGATCGCGCGGAACGCTCCGCATCATCCCGCGCGACGAGTGACGACCTCTGAGAAGCGGTCACCCGGCGCCCGCACCACGGTGCCCGCCGAACGATCCGCGAGCGGGACTCGCGGCGCCGTGCGACGCCTCACGGGGGTCGTGCGACACCCCACCGGTGCCGCAGGCGCAGAACCGAGCGCTTCAGAGGGCCACCTCGCCGTCGAACACCCCCTGGATCCCGAGCCCGCGGCTCAGCACACGGGACGTCGGGCCGCGACGAGGACGGGGCCGCCCGGCACCGTGGGGAAGGTCCTCGCCTCCCCCAGCCCGAGCGCTACGAGTTCCTCGCTCATGCGCGCCGTGTCGAAGGCGTTGCCGCCGCCGCGCACCGCGGTCCACTGGCGGACGGAGCGGCGCAGCGCGTCGTCGACGGCGGGGTTGGTCCCCGCCACCAGCCACGCGCCCGGCGCCAGTGCCGCGACGAGTCGGGGCAGGGCAGCCCGCAGCGCCTCCTCCGACAGGAACGGCGCCGGCAGCCAGATGAGCTGGTAGGCCTCGTCTTCGTTCACGTCCGCCGCGTCCCCACGGCGCAGGGACACCCGAGCGGCCACGGCCGGATCCGCCGCGGCCAGCTCCGCCCGCCCCAGGCCCAGGGCCCGCTCCAGTACGTCGATGCCCTCCACCCGCGCCTCGGGGAAGCCCTCGGCCAGCGCCAGGGCCAGGGCCCCGACGCCGGTGCCCACGTCGAGGATCCGGCTGCCCTCGGCCTCCAGCCGCTCGGCACACCCGGGAAGCCGCGGCACGACCTTCCCGGCGAGCGCGCGACCGGTCGCGGTGGAGGCTCGCCCCTGGCTGAGCAACACCTCGTCGCTCTGCGCGCCCCAACCGCCCTCCGCCACCCCCGTCTCGTCAGAAACAGCGGCCGAGACGGCCTGACGCAGCGAACCGAGCTTCGCCTCCACCGCGCTGCGTGCCGTCGCGGAGTCCGCCTGGTCGAGCGAGGGATGGACGACGTATCCGTCGGGGCCCTGACGGACCAGGCCCACGCTCTCCAGGACCGCGGTGCGCCGCGGATCGCGCGCGAGTACGTCCGCGAGGGGCTTCGACAGTGCCTGCCGCTGGGTGCTCACGATCGCGGCCATGGCCCACACGGCCGCCTCCAGGACTGCCACCGGGTTCTCGCCGAGCAGCGGGGAGAGGTCCGGGGAACGGCCCGCGGATTCGGACGGTGTGGACATGGGAGCCTCCGGAGGAGTGCTACGGCGACACATGTGTCGCGCGCTCGTACAGACACATGCTGCCATAGCAGGTGTGAGTTCCGCGTACCCCGGCGACAGAGCGGTGACAGCGGCGGCGGTCACCTGCCGTCCGAGGTGTTCACACTGGGCGCCCGTCGTCGGCCCACGAGACGACAGCCGCCGTGGTGGCCGCGGTGACGGCGGCCAGACGCTCGTAGTCCAGTGTGCCGGGCACGTCCGTCGGCCGGGTGGCGGCCGGACATGAATGCCCGGCCGCCGCCACCATGTAACGCGGGGGTTGGTCAGCTCTGGTCGGCGGGCTTGGCCGCCAGGTGCTCGGTGAAGAAGGGCGTGGCCTCGGCGACGGCGCGGTCGACGTACTCGGGGACGTCGTAGAAGTCCATGTGCGTGCCGCCCTCGACGATCTGGAGTTTCTTGGGGCTGCGGGCGCGGCCGTGCAGTTCGGTGGACATCCACAGCGATCCGGCCTCGCTGCCGGCCATGACGAGGATCGGCTGGGTGAGGAGGTCCTCGACCATGTGGAAGGCGTCGAAGGTGAAGATCCGCGAGACGCTCTTGGTGAAGAGGAACTTGTTCTTGGCGTTGGGGTGCTGGGTGGTGCGGCTCGCCGCCGCTGTCGCCCTGGAAGGAGGCGTCGAAGGCCAGGGTCACGAAGCCCTGCTCGGCGAGCTTGCCCGCGTAGAGGCCGGCGGCCTGCTCCTTCACGCCGCCGCCGGGGGGGGACGACGGCGATCGCCGGGTGGCTGCCGTTCGGGTCGAAGTCCTCGGGGAGGTAGAGGTTGCCCGCCATGGTGATCGGGCCGTTGGGGAAGGTGATGGTTTCCATCGTCTGCTCCTGCTGTCTCGTGTGGTGCGAGGTGGTTTCAGTGGGTGCGCAGGTGCGCGAGGTCGTCCTTGACCTGGGCCGGTTCGGCGTCCAGGGGCAGGTTGGCGGTGTCCTTGACGGCGTCCAGGGCTCCGGACGCGTCCGGCTGGGCTTCGGCGAACAGTGCGGTGAAGTCCTTGGTGGCGCGGCCGGGGCCGGAGAAGACCTCGAAGGTCTTGCCGAGCGCCGTGTCGTCGAGCAGCACCTCCACGAGGAGGGTGCCGAGGGCTTCGCGGCTGATGCCGTCCTCGCCGGTGTCGCCCTGCTCGATACGCAGGTGGGAGCCGCCCTGCCCGGCGTCGAGCCAGCCGGGGCGCACGATCGTGTAGGGGGCGCCGCTGAGCCGTACGAGCCGTTCGGAGCGGCGCTTCCAGTCCAGGGCGTGCCCGCCGTCGTTGAAATAGTGGTCGCGACGGGTGACGAAGATCGTCGTCTGCAGGACGATCCGGGGCCAACGCTTCCCGAGCACGCCGAGGACGTTCGCGACACCGCCGTAGTCGATGCGCTCGAAGGACTCGGGGCGGGAGTCGTCGTCGGAGCCGTGGACGAAGACCACCGCGTCGATGTCGCTGACGGCCTTGGTGAGTGTGTCCGGGGCCGTGAGGTCGCCGACCACGATCTCGGTGCCGGGCGGCAGGGCCTTGCGGGCTCGGGACTCGCTGCGGGCGAGCGCCACGGGCGTCAGCCCGCGGGCGGTCGCCGCCTCGACGACGTGCCGGCCGGTGCAGCCGGTGGCACCGACGACGAGTACAACGCCCTGGACATCGCGGAGATCGTGCGGCAGCTGCTGGAGGAGGGATGGGAGATCGACCCGGAAGACCTGGCGCACATCTCGCCGTACCTGACCGAACACATCAACCGGTTCGGCGAGTACAGCACCCACGAACTCGGCATCCAGCCCGAGGCGTACGACCCGAAACTCGACGTCGACTTCACCCCGCTGCGCGAGCAGGACCTGACCGCCGCCGGTCTCGGCCAGGCTGCCTGAGCCGTGAGGGAACTAGCTGGTGACGCCCTTCACGGGAGCGGGCCGGTATACGCCAGAATCCGGCCGCGAGGGTCAGTCTCCAACACCGTGGCCTGGGCAGGTGATCCGACAGCGCTGCCGTGGGAACGGGGTTTGTGACGGTTCTTGTGGGCCCTCGCCGTATTTCAGAGGGATACCCGCGCTGTTCTGCCAGCGGCAGAACACCGGCCGGACCGGGCTCGACGATCGCTACAGTCCAGTCTCATGACGACGATTACGACGCGTACGGTCGAGTATCCGGCCGACGGTTTGACGATGATCGGGCACCTCGCGCTCCCGGCCGGTGTCGACCGCCGGCCCGCGGTGCTGCTCGGACCAGAGGGCATGGGGCTCAGCGACGTCGAGCGCCGCCGGGCCGATGCTCTCGCCGAGCTGGGATATATAGCGCTGGCCTTCGACCTTCATGGCGGGCGCTATTTGGGCGACCCCGAGGAGATGCTGGCCCGTTGCCTGCCGCTGCTCGCTGATCCCGAGCGGATGCGAGGCATCGGCCATGCGGCGCTCGATGTGTTGCGCACCGAACCGCGGACCGACCCCGACCGGATCGCCGCCGTCGGCTATGGCACGGGGGGTGCCGTCGGGCTGGAACTCGGGCGCGGCGGCGTCAGCCTGCGCGCGATCGGGACAGTCAACGCACTGACCACGGGCCGACCGGGCGAGGCGGCGCGCATTCGCTGCCCGGTGTGGGCCGGGGTCGGGTCGGAAGACCCGATCATGCCGCCCGCGCAACGGAACGCGTTCACCGCTGAGATGCAGGCCGCGGGCGTCGACTGGCGCCTCACGGTCTACGGCGGCGCCTTGCACGCCTTCCACCACCCGCCGGTCGACCACCCCGTGGTCCCCGGCGTCGGCTACCACCCACAGCACGCGCAGCGAGCCTGGCGCGACGTCGTCGACCTGCTCGCCGAGTGCCTGCCCGTGACGGAGGATCTGGGGCATGACCCAGGTAAGCATGCTGGCGCCGGGCACTGACAGTCCACTCCCCTCAAGTCCGCACAGCAGAAACGCATTCGGGCGGATGCTCGATCGCGGAAACGCGTTCGCAACTGCCTCAGTAAATACCGGATTTACTGCGGCAGCGCCCCTACCGTGATCACCGCGACCTGCAGCGAACTATTCCGGCCGCGGGAGTGAGGTGTACGCATTTACTGCGGCAGCGCTGGAAGGGCGGGGCGGGCGTGACGATCGAACCAGTGACCGAACTCGGAAGCGGGGGCGCGCTTCGGTTGCCGCACGCCCGGGTGGTGCCCCTGTCCGCCCCCTCCCGCCGCGTACACCGCGGCGGTCGAGCGGTACCTCACCGGCGCTGGCATCGCGAAGTCCTCCGCGCGGATCTACCGGATCTCGCTGACGACGTGGGGGTGGATGCTCGTCGGCGAACCGGCGCCGACCGGACCCGCCCGCCGGGGCGCGAAGCCGCCCGTCTTCCCCGTCGCGGCGATCGTCGACCCGGCACTGCCGGAGGTGCTGGCCGAACTGGCGGCGGCGCGGGCGGATGCGATGGACGCAGACACCGTCAACCGGGAACTGTCCATCGTGCGCAAGGCGATCGGCTGGTGGCAGCGCCAGGGCTGGATCGAGTGCGATCCGACGATCGGCATCGAGCGGCGGCCGGCGCCGCACGACCGCACCAAGGCCCTGGCACAGAACCAGATCTCCGCCCTGTGGCGCCTCGACGTTGGGCTCCGGGAGAAGACGCAGTGGAAGATGCTCTACGAGTCCGCCGCTCGGGCCGACGAGGTGCTGTGTCTCAACGTGGAAGACCTGTACCCGCAGGACAAGCGGGGGAAGATCACCGCCAAGGGCGGGGCAACCGAGTGGATTCACTGGCAGTCCGGCACCGCCCAGCTCCTGCCCCGGCTTATCGCCCGCCGCACGCGCGGCCCGCTGTTTCTCACCGACCGCAAGGCCCCGGCCGGAACACCGACGCTCGACGTGTGCCCGGAGACCGGCCGGGCCCGGCTCTCCTACCGCGCTGAGGAGATCTTCGAGGAGAACACCCGGCTGCTGGCCAACCCCCTCGCCTCACCCGACGACATTGAGGACCTGGACGGCTGGACCCTGCACCGGCTCCGGCACAGTGCCTTGACGCACGACGCGGAAGACGGCACCTCCACCCCGATGCTGCTGGCCCGCTCCCGCCACGCCTCCGTCCGCTCCCTGGAGCGATACGCACGGCCCGACGTCGACTCGGTCGCCCGGCACGTCGCCGAACGCGACCCCGCTGCACGTCGCCGCACATAAATCCGAGCGGATCAGGGCTTCAAGATCATCCCGCTGCCCTTTGGTGCGTATCTCGGTCACACCCCTACCGTGCCAAGCCCGGCTCCGCCTGGGCCGAGCTGCCCCGGCCGAGGAACGCCGGCGCCGGACCCGTCGGGCACGCCCGCCTGGGGTACGCCCGTGCATCCACCGCCCGGCAGTCCCTCGACTCGCTCGCCGAAGCCGGGGTCACCAGGATCTTCTCCGAGAAGATCTCCACCCGCGCCACCCAGCGCCCCGAACTGGACAAGGCCGTCGCTCTCGCCGGCGAGCTGCGCGCCTCGGGGGGGCGCGTCACGCTCGTCGTCCACGAGCACAAGCGGCTCGGCCGCGGCATCGAGCTGGCGACGCTGGCCGAAGAGCTGAAGGCGAGCGACGTCGGCCTGGAGTTCCTGACCGGTGAACTCCAGGGCTCGCACGACCCCTCGGCCGTCGTGTTTACCGTGCTCGCGGCCCTGTCCGGTATGGAACGCGAGTACATCCGCGACCGCACCCTGGAAGGCCACGAGTCCGCCGCAAGCGCGGCAAGACCATCGGCGGAACAGGCGTCACCGACGACCACATGCTCTCGATGGCCCTCCATCTTCGGGAGCAGGAGATGAGCCTGCGCGACATCGCCGCCCGGCTAGTCGTCACCACGGGCAAGAAGAAGGGCCAGCACCCGTCTCCCGCGACCATCTTGAGGATGCTGCGCGAGCGTGACGAGGCCACCGCCGCTGCGAATCCGTAAACGACCCGAAGGCTACTCGCGGGTTACTTGTCACTTGGTTCGCCGCTCGTTAACGGCACGTCAGCCGTGGGTTCAGCGTGACTGAGGGACTTTCACCGGGAACCCACGGTGTCTTCTGCAGGCGTGCTCGGAAGTGCGGTGGGTTCGTCGTCACTGAGTTCAGGAAACATCCTTCCGCAACGACGCGATGAGGAGGTCAAGGTCCCCGCGTGCCGTGTACGTACGGATCGGGTCGATGTAGTCGCGTGACTCGATGATCTGACCGTCCCGCACACGCATGACGAAGATGCAGGGCACCTTGGCCATGGAGTCGTCCGGCAACGTGAACTCGTAGGCGAACTCGGCGACGATCAATTCAGGATCGGCGGTCTCGTGAACGACGACATCGACGACACTTCTCTTCGGCAAGGACTCCCGCACTTCCGGCGGCACCGTGAAGTGCTCCCGCAGCGCACGCCGACTCGTCAACGGCTCGGACTCCGGCGTCGCCATCGGATGCCGGACATCGGTGACCTCGCCATACAGGTCAGGCAACTCGCTTGAGTTCCCGTCGGCGACCCCATGAACAAGCCGGAGAAACACCTCGCGCGGACTCAGACTCACAAGACCCCCCAAGTAATACGCACAGGTAGCTAACGATCATTATCGCCTGATGCGGGCCGGTACTGCAGACTGTCTCGACCAGCAGCACCCCACCCGTCCGACCCCACCCGTGGCGCTGGACACGGACATACGGATACAGGTCAGTACTCTTCACCTAGAAGTGCTCCTTCAACAGCAACGGCCAGGACCCTCAACAGGTCTCATCGTTGTAGGTCAGGAGCACTTCTCGCGTCTCTGGGCAAGCGGCAGACGGCACCGCTCGTGAAAGCCCGAGGTTTAGTGAGCGGGCAGGTACCTGCGACAGCTGCCACTCATCGACGCTGAGTGATCGCGCGGTCGCCCGATTCGGCAGGGCTCTTCGCACCGATGCAAATCCCGTGGGCAGCCTGACAGTTGACGCCGTAGTCTCCCCGGATGACTACCGTTTCCGTCGATGATCTCGCCCGTGCATGCACATCTGTCGGCGACCTGCTCGCCGAGGTCCGCCCTGAGCAGTGGAAGGACCCGACGCCGTGCACGGAATGGAACGTGCGCGAGGTGGTGGCCCACCTGGTCGGCATGGACCTAATGTTCGCAGCCATGATCGAGGGTGGTCCGATGCCCGAGCGCGGAGCAGACCGCCTCGGTGACGACCCGGTCGGCGCCTACCGGTCCTCCAGTGCTTCGCTGCTGGCAGCTTTCTCCGGCCCTGGGGTGCTCGAGCGGAGTTATCGCGGACCCTTGGGGAGCGCCACGGGCGCCGAGCGTTTGCAGATCCGCCTGTACGATCTGCTCGCTCACGGATGGGACCTCGCCCAGGCCACCGGAATCCCTGCCCAGCTGCCCGAAGACCTTGCCGAGCAGGCTCTGGCGTTCGCTCAGGCCCAACTCTCCACCCAGTCCCGAACGGGACGATTCGCCGAGCCGCGCCCCGTCGAGGAGACCGCTCCGGCCATTGATCGCCTTGCCGCGTTTCTCGGCCGGCCGGTCCCACCGCAGCTGTGAGACCGATCGAGTGCAACGGACCGCCCCGAAGCCACAACCGCTGATGATCTCCGGGCATTGATGAAATGCAGGCCGTGAGCGCCTGATTGGCAGGGGACTCATTCGTTCCCTGCGCCCCGCTCGATCTGGTCGTCGAGCAGGTTCTGGGCGATGGCCGCGTAGCGGCTCGCGGCGGTGTGGGACAGGTTGAAGACCAGGGCGAGATGCAGTGGGTCGGCGCCGGCGGTCAGTGCCTCGTGAAGTACCCGGTCGCCGCGGATGCGTTCGAACTAAACGCCCTGGTGCAGCAGGTGCCGTTTAAGGTATTCGGGGCTGACGGGCCCGGTTCCCAGGGCTGTCTTCGCGTTGATCAGGACGTGCCGGTTGGGGGTCTTTGGCCAGGTGGCCCGGCGCTGGTCGAGCCAGGCCAGCAGGGTCTGGTGAGGCAGTTCGCCGAGCCGTTGGCCATGTCCGGCGATGGTGATCCGGCGGTTGGGCAGGTCGAGGTCGTCCAAGGTGAGGCGGCGGATAGCCGTGGCGCGGGCGGCGTGGACGGCAGCCAGAGCGACGATCAGCCGTTGCGCCGGGGTGACGGCGATCCGTTGGACGGCAAGCACTTCGGCGTCGGTCATCGGCAGCAGGCTGCGTGGGATGTCTTCTGCCTTGAGCCGGGTGGTGGGGTTGGCGAAGATCAGGCCGCGCTTCTTGGCGAAGCGGAACAGTGAGCGCAGTGCCGCGATCGCGTTGCGACGCTGCCATCCACGCAGGGGTGACAGCGCGGCCGTGACGTCGGTGACGGTGATTTCGCGCAGGTGCCCACGGGTCGTCGCCCAGTTCTCCAGCAGGGGGCGGACGCAGCCGAAGTAGACGTAGAGACAGGTGCGGGACCGGGGTTTGGCGCGCCTGTCACCGTCGAGGAGGACCAGCAGCCACGCGCGGACGTCGCCGGCGAATCCGGCCGGCAGTTCGCCGGTGCGGTCGTCGATCCAGGAGCGGATCGACGAGGCACTGTCATCTTCCAGAAGGTCCAGGTCGGCGAGGACTTCGGCGACCCGGAAACTGGAAGCGTGGCGAGGTATCCGCGTGCGGATTTCGGTGAGCTTCACGGGCTTGCCAGGCGGGCGGTCCTCCAGCACCGCCGTCAGGCCGTCCATCGCGCACCGCACGAGCGACGAGGACCATCCGTTGGCCTCGCCGAGCTCTCTGGCGCGGGTGGATGTACCGGGCCGTGGTACCGGTCCAGGTATGTCCGAGTAGCTCCTGGATCGCGAACAAGGTCATGCCGGCGAGATAGAGCTGGGAAGCGCAGAAGTGCCGCAGCACGTGCGGGGTGAGCTTCCCGGCCCAGGTCGGCAGGTGCTGGGCGGCGGCATCGGCCAGCGACCGGCGGAAGACATCTGCGGTCGCCCGCGAGCAGGAACCGTCCCCGCTCTTGCGCTCAGAGGGGAACAGCGGGGCACTGGGCCGGGTGTGGTCGACGTCGAAGTGACCCCACACGTCCTCGATGAACCACCGTAGGTTGCGGTCGGCGCCATTGATCAGCGGCACCAGCCGTGGCTTCGGCCCACGCCTCCGGGAGCCCTTGCCGTGCCGGACGTTGAGCTTGCCGAACCGGCCCAGCTCCCACCGGACGTCGTCCAGGTCGAGCATCCGTGCCTCGTTGATCCGCAGTCCCACGTCCGCCGCCAGCCGGGCCACCGCGTAGTTGCGGGCGGCCGGACCGAACTTGCGGCAGGTCACCAACTCCTCGCGCCATCCGGCGAACAGCTCCTCGATCTCCGCTTCGCTGGGCGGGATCCGCAGCTGCGGTTCCACCGAGGCCCGCGGCCGGTTCATCTCATCCAGCGGGCACTCGATCACACGGCCGGTGAGGTTGTGTAGCTCGACCTTGTGCCGCAGCTCAAGGAACTGGAAGAACACCGCCAGTGCGCCCGCCCGACCGGTCCGCGTCGAGGGCTTGGCGTCGCGGAGCACCTTGCCGAAATAGACGTCGGCGTCGGCCGGCTCCATCTCCCACAGCGGACGGCCGAACCAGTCCCGGATCAGCTCCAGATGGTTGGTGTCGTTGCGGATCGTGCTGTCGACCAGACCTGCAGAAGCCCTGGCGAGAACGAACCCCCGCCAGCACATCGGTCTCGAACTCGGCGAGTTCCTCCTCGCTCACCGGCGTCCGGTACTCACGCAGATCGCGTACTACGGACAGAGCCAACCCACGCCTCCACGACTTCACCCAGACTGAAGGAATCCCGACAGGGATGAGGCTTGCGCACTACGGGCGAGGTTGGGCCAGAACGGGCTTCGGTCACCCGGACGAGGTACCAGGCCCAGGTCCAGGCACTCTCAGTGGTGCCAGGACCTGGGGGACGAACGCGGAACTCGGGGACTATTGCTCACCCATCAAGGGATCAAGGACGCCGGACGAGCCAACAGCCTCTTCCGCGGCGGGGACGACGCGGCGTGCCCGGTACGCCCGGCGTGGATTTCTCGTCCACAGGTGAACCCGCCGCGGGTTCCGACCCGTTGCCCCAGAGAAGAGCTCCTGCGGTCAGGGTTTTCACTGGCTGGCCTGGCCGCAGGAACGGGGCGGCCGTCCTCATACTCTTCCCCGATGTGAGGGCGGCCGCTCCGCCCAAGGCAGCCGACCGGGTACGCGGGCTCAGGGCCTCGCGGGATTCCGGCAGCCGCCGGGCCTCAGGAGGACGCGGCACTGACACGGGCCGCGCAGGCGGGCGACGTGTCGGCCCTGGCCCTGCTTCTGGAACGTCACCGGCCCGGGATGCGCGCGGTGACCGTCAGCCTGCTGGGGCCGGGGGCGGACGTGGACGACGTCATGCAGGAAGCGGCGCTGGTGGCGCTGCGGCGGATCGTGGACGTCCGCGACCCGGAAACCGTGGGCCCGGCCGGCCGGTCCCTGTTCGTCCGGGAGATGGAACTGATCAACCCGCCGGACAAAACCGACCGCTGCCCGCCCGGGGGCGCCTGGATCACGACGCCGGACGGCGGTCGCTCCGAGCGGGTCTCCCTCCACCACGCCCCAGGCCGCGGCCTGAATCCGCACCTCTCCCCCACCGCACCGCCTCCGTGACTCAGATCACATCCTGACGATCGAACTTCTGGCCCCCCGCAGCGTCGTGTCGGTGTCACAGACACCTGCACACCAACGGAGGTCCCGATGAACCGGCCCACCCAGCACACCAACGGCTCGACGCCCGACACCGACCCGCTCTCCCCCGGCACCCACTCCTACCGGCTGGCCGGGCTCGTCCAGCGCTACCACGTCCACGGCAGCGGTCCCGTGTGCGTCGCCCACTCAGGCGGCCCGGGCATCAACTGGGAGTACATGCGCATGCCGGCCCTCGAGGAGCACCTGACCATGGTGTACGTCGAGCCCGTCGGCATCGCCGAGGACAGCCGTCTCCCCTCGCACCCGCACGGGTACACGCGGGAGCGGTACAGCAGCTTCCTGGAGATTCTGATCAACCGGCTGGGCGCACCCAAGGTGCACCTGCTGGGGCACTCGCACGGCGCGTTCGTGGCCGCCTACCACGCCCTGCACCGCCCCGACCGGCTGGCGGGCGTCGTGCTGTACGAGGGCGCACCCGTCACCGGGCCCGAGCACGGCGCGGAGGCGGGCCGCATGGTGGAGGCGTTCGCCGCGAAGCACGCCGGCCATCCGGGGCTGGCCGGTGTGATGGCCGCGTTCGGCGCGATGTCGAGCATCTCCAGCGACGAGCAGACCGTGGCGGTCGCCCGGGGTGTGCTGCCGTCGTACTTCGCCGACTACTGGGGCGACGAGGAGCGGCTGGCGCCTTTCCGGGACGCGATCCGGGCCACGTACATCTCGGGGCTGGACGAGGACCTCACGCCCGACGTCATCGACGACCGCGTCGCACTCAAGGGACTGGAGATACCGGCCCTGGTCGTCGTGGGCCGGCACGACGTGATCTGCGGAGTGCGCTGGGGGCTCGAACTCGACGAACTGATCCCCGACTCACGGCTGCTGGTGCTGGAGAACAGCGGCCACATGGGACACATCGAGGAGCCCGACCTGTTCGCGGACGCCGTCCGCGGCTTCGTCGTCGAGACCGCCGCCTCGCGGGACGGCGCCGCGTAGGACGGCACGACACCTCGTGACGTGCGTCGGCTCTTCCCGGGCAGACACACGTTCCCGGGCGGACGGATGCTTTCCGGGCCGACGCACATGAACTCCGCGAGGACTTCGCTCGTCCTAGTAACGGAGGGCTGTCGGCCCGGCCTGGCCGGGGAGGAAGGTCTGCTCGGGCGCTTTCTCGACGGTCGCGGTGTCAGGGCGCCGACGTCGCTACGGCCACCGAGCCGCTCTGGGACCTGGGCGTCTTCAATCCCCGCTTCCTCGGGGCGATCGTGCGCGGGTCGACCGCCTCACCCGGGGCCCCCTCGCGGTACAGGCCGGCGGGCAGGCTGTCACGGTCATGGGGCAGCAGGAAGAACACCCGGCGCTTGTACAGGCCGCTGTCGGGGTCCGGGGAGGCGTCCTCGTCCAGCAGCGCGTATCCCACCATGCGCCCGTCACGGGCGTACGGCGGCTTGGTGTTGCGCCGCCTGGTCTTGTCCAGTGCTTGACGGACGTAGTCGAGCCGTTCGAGGTTCTCCAGCCACACCACCTCGGCCTCGTGGATGAGGTCGCTCTCGGTCAACAGCGAACTCATGGCTGCAGCCCCTCCTTCGTCGGCGTGCTCCCCTGCCATGGGGCATGGCACGGTATCTGTCCGTGTCGCTCCGGCCCGCTCACCGCCAAGTGACGGACCGCTCTGAGGCCACCGCACGCGGGGCCTGACGACCATCGTAAAGCGCACGCCGACAACGGTGTAGGTCACGTGGTGGAGAGAGCTGACCTACCACAGCCGTCATGGGTGCTCCAGCAGTGCGATGCCCGGATAGTATTTCCGCCCATTCGACTTAAACATGTCGGTCGGCGAGGCCACGCCCACTTCCTGGCGTACGCGGTTGGCGAAGGCCCGGGGCGTCGCGGGCCGGATCCCCTCGCCCGCGTTGCACCAGGAGCTGTACTCCGAGTAGAGCAGCCCCTGCTCCACCCGCAGGTCCTTCCCGCAATCGCCGTCGCGCGTGCAGCATTCGGCCAGGAAGCGGCCGATGTGGTCCTCGGTGGTGGCGTAGGCCGTCGTGGCGATACGGACCCTGTCAGGCCCCTCCAGCGGGTCCCTGGTACGCAGATAGCGCTGCGCCCCCTCGATCAGCCAGTGGAGGATTCCCGGGCCCTCGTCGCGGACGAGCTCGAAGGCGAGGTTGTCGATCCTGCGGTGCGCCGCGACCGTGCGCGTGAAGGGCAGCAGGCGGATGCGCCGCCAGAACGCGAAGCCGCCCGTGGAGACCTCGGGACGGTGGTTGCCCAGCAGCCACAGGTGGTGGGTGGGGGTGAACGAGAAGTAGTCCTGCCGCATACGGCGGGCCTTGATCTTGTCACCACCCGTCAGAAGCCGGACGCGCGCCTCGTCGAACTTGTCGTTCGGCTTCAGTTCGCTGCACACGATCAGGCGGCGCCCGTGCAGTTCGGTCAGCTCGGTGGAGTGCTCCGAGAAGGCGCCACGGTCCATCAGGAAGCCCGGCGGGGCGGCGTCCGCGTAGTCGCCGAGGATCTGAATCATGATGTCGAGCAGCACGGACTTGCCGTTCTTGCCCTCACCGTGCAGAAAGGGCAGGACCTGGGCTCCCACGTCGCCTGTGATCGAGTACCCCAGCAGCAGATGCAGGAAGTCGATCATCTCCCGGCCCTCGTCGTCGTCACCGAAGGTGTCCGCGAGGAACCGGTGCCAGCGAGGGGTCTCCATGGCCTGCGGGGCAACGCTGGTGGCCCGGGAGTGGAAGTCACGGGTGGGGTCGGGCTTGCGCAGATGCCCGTTGTTGAGGTTGACCACCCCGATCGGGGTGCACAGGGCGTAGGGATCCCCGTCGAGCCCGTCCGGGTCCAGGGAGATGTTCGGTGACGCCTTCGCCTGGGTCAGCAGGGCCTTCAGACCGGTGGTGGACAACGTGCGCCGCCTGTGCTGCGCGAGCTCACGGTCGCTGAAGACTCCTCGCGGGTCGGTGGCCGACATGTCCTCGGCCATCTCTCCCGCGGCCCACAACGCGGCCTTCTCCCCTCCCCCGCGCTTCCACCGGTAGCCGTCCCAGGCGAACCAGCCCAGGCCCTCGACATGGCGGAACTGATCGTGATGGAGCTGTACGAACAGGCGAGCGTTTCCCCGGTCGGAGAGCGAAGGAGGCAGCAGTGGCGGCTCGGCACCTCCGCCTGCCACGACACCTCCACCGGGGGCGGCGGCAGGCTGCGCGGGAGCACCCGCAGAGCCCTGGGCGGGCAGCCGGGCGGAACCTGCGACCGGGGCCGCCGACTGCAGGTCGAGCATCTGCTGCGCGGCGGCCTGCGGATCGAAACGCGGTGAGCCTTCGGCGCTGCTGCTCATGGACGTCCTTTGAGGCGGAGAGGGCGGACGGACCCTACGGCAAGGGCGTCGTCGACGATCTTTTCATTCCGGGACTGCTGCCAAGGGCGGGCGTAGTGGGCAATACGGATAAGTCGGTCTCGAATGGCGGCGTGGTCGAGGTGCCCTGCCCCGACCAGGCCGCCGGCGGTGTAGGCCGCTCGGTTGAGCTTCTCCGAGAACCCGGTCCCCTCCGGGGCCTCGGCGCACTGCGCGATCTGCGCGATCAGGAGCTCCATGAGCTGATCGGCGGAGGCTCCACGGCGGGGAGTCCGTCCCCGGGCCGGGGCAGCGGTGACGACGGCAGGAGCCTGGGGCTCGACCACATGTCCCGTACGGCGGAGTTCACGCTGGAGCCATTCGGGTAGGACGGCCGGATGGCGCGCCATCCCCTCCGCACGATAGACGCCCCGTGGCGTACGGGTCCCGGGGGCGACGATGTAGCCGCCATCAGCACGCACATCGACCTGCCAGGCGAGGGCCGTGTGCCGGGCGGATCCGGTCGAACACCTGTAGCGGATGGACGTATGGGGATTGCGGTACCAGACATGCAGTCCGCCTGACGGGGTACGCACCCGCAACGTGTTTGCGTCCTCGGCCGGGGAGGTTTCCCCCCGGTAGGCGGCCAGCAGGGCCAAAGTGTCGAAACCCGAGGCCAGACCGTCGAGCTGCACCTGGTCGGGGATGGGAATTCCAGGAAGCAGGTGTCCCCGATCAGGAACGGATACCTGGTGGGCGTCCACATCGATGACCACGAGCCCCGCGGGGCCGCAGGCGACACCCACCCCTGCGGAGGGGCTGTCGGTCCACCAGCGTTCGATCAGGCCGGAATCGGTCGTCGCAGCGTGGAAGCCGTGACAAGGACGTCCTGCAAGGGGGCAGGGGCACGACGCCGGGTCGTGCCTGCCCGCCGAGCAAGCGGCACAGTTCTTGACAGGAGTCTTCCTCCCAGGGGCCAGTGGATGGACCGGCCAGCCCTGGGTGGCACACCACCGGGCAACCGCCCACGAGGATCCGGGCGTGACTCTGGCTGCGCTGTCTCGGCTCTCACCTTCGCGCGGCACAGGAATCGTCCTCGTCACTTCTGTCTGCTCGATCACTTCACACACCTGACGTGGGGGCTGTCCCCGCCAGGGACCGAAGGGACTCTGATGCGAAAAGAGTGTAAGGCCCACCTTCGGAAAACGGAGTCTGTCTGCCCCGCGTGCCATTTCTATCAGTTCTTTGGGTCCCTTGGGTCCCTTGGGTGTGAGGTTCTCTCCCACCCAAGGGGCTGAAGGGACCGAAGAGCACAGTGCACTTCGCCTGCCATGCGGCGGTCCACTGGAGCGGCGTAGGGACCGAAAGGGGCCAGGGACCAGGCGCAGGGTCTGGGCACTCAAGCAGTCCCTGGCAGGGAGGAAGGGATCTATGCAGGTCAGAGCCTTGAGGCACAAGAAATCAGGGACTGTAGGGACTGAACGTCGCCATTATGAGCTGTAGTAGATATGTTCTGGTATGCGCGCGTGTACGAATAACTCTCTTGTCTACGTCATAATTGCGAGTTTCGGTCCCTACAGTCCCTGCAAGTCCCTGGGAAAAGCCTCTGACCTGCACAAACACCAGGGACCGAAGCTCAGGGACCGAAAAGGACCCAGACCCTTCGGTCCCGCGGCCGGCCCTGTTCAGCCCCTGAAGCCCCGCACGAAGGCAGTGGAGCCTGCAGGGACTGTCTCTCCCGTGCGCGGTCAGGGACCAGGAGCCTGGACCTGTTTCAGTCCCTGGGCTCGTTACGTGGGTGTGAGCGCACGAGTTTCCCTGCCGGGTGACGTGTTCTCCGCAGACCGACCCATTGCCTGCTACCGGACAGGAGCTGCCACTTGTCCTTGAGCAGGTTTTTGCCGGAAGGTTTCTGCAGACTTGGAGGCTCCGCTGGGCAGGGGCACCTCCAACGTCGGCCGACCGTTGGACCATTCATGGCGACGGCTGCTTTGCGGGTATGCGCTCACGGGAGCCGAGGGTGTGAGGGATCATGAAGCATGCCCCCGGGTGAACGGCACCTCACCCAAGATCTCGACGACTTCCTGTGTTCGCACCGGTGACTTCCTGCGCTCGCGCCCCGTTATGCACAACATGCCGCTGACGGTGATCAAGAACTGCGAACATGTGGTGTGGACGCCCATGGAGCCAGGGCGAGGGCCAGGGCCAGGGCCTTCGGCCGCCCGGAGTCAGGAGGCGAGCCGCGCCATCTTTCACCGCGCCCCACACGACCGTGTGACTCTTACCAACCTCTCCCCTGAGCAGGCCGACATCCTCGTAGCCCATCTGGTCGACCTCGGCCACTCCTTCTCAAGCGCCACCGCGGACCAGGGCACCGCCACCGCTCTGCCCCCCGGAGACACCTCGGCTTCCATGAGTGCAGCGTCGCGGATGTGGAGAAGTTGACGGCTCATCTGGCCGAGCACGTTGCGGACAAGGAACGCAGGCCGGACCCAGTGGCGGAGGCGTCCGCGGCGACCAACCACGCCCACCGGCCGGTGATCGAGGCCCTGGCGCTGGTGGCCCGGTACGCGGCGGCGGGCAACACGACGTACTACCCGCTGGGTGAGACGGTGCCGGTGCACAAGGCGATGGGCGGTGACTGGGCGGAGGTCGTACACCGCACCGACAAGCGCGGCCGGCGCCGGGTGGTGCGAATGGTCTACGAGGCGTCGCCTTCCAGGCCCTGCGCGATCAGCTCAAGTGCAAGGAGATCTGGGTGGTCGGCGCCGACAAGTGGCGCCCCCGGATGAGGACCTGCCGCAGGACTTCGAAGCCTGGCGGGCGGAGAACTACCGGGAGCTGCGCAAGCCGCTGGACGCCGCGGTGTTCGTCGACGAACTGCGCGAGCAGATGACGGCCGAGCTGACCCTGCTCAATGAGCAGATGCCCGAGCTGTCCTGGCTGGACATCGCGGAGCGCAAGTCCGGGGCGATCCGGCTGACGGCGGCCGAGGCTCAGCCGGAGCCGCGCAATCTGCGACGGATCAAGGACGAGGTTACGCGCAGGTGGGGCATCGTGCCCCTGATCGACATGCTGAAGGAAGCGGTGCTGCGGACCGGCTGCCTGGATGCGGTCACCTCCCTCTCCGGCGGCAGCCTTTCGGCGGAGGTCCTGACCGAACGCCGGGGAGATCTCTCCCAACCGGCGCGACGAGCAGGAGATGTTCGTGTTGTGCCTGCGGATCCTGCAATCGGCCCTGGTCTATGTGAACACCCTGATTCTCCAAGACGTCCTGGACGAACCGGAGTGGGCGACCTGCCCACCCCCGCCGACCGGCGCGGCCTGACCCCGCTGATCTGGTCCCACGTGCGACCGTACGGCGAGGTCAACCTCGACATGGCCGCTCGCCTCAACGTCACCGCGGTCACGGTGCCCAGTTCCCGTACAGCGGGCGATGAGGAGTCGGCCGAGGAACGTGCGGACGCGTGAGACTGTCCGGTCCCGTCACCGACCGGCGCCGGTGCCCCGGGCTACCAGCCAAGGCTCTCACACACCCTCTGCGTATCCGGCTGCTCGGGATGCTGCGACAGGACGGCCCGGCCACCGCGAGTGAACTCGCGGCCAGGACCAGGGAGTCATCCGCCTCCACCAGCTATCACCTGCGGGTTCTGGCGAAGTACGCGTTCGTCGCCGAGGCCCAGCACCGTGACGGGCGGGAGCGCCGCTGGCAGGCGGTGCACGCCGTGACCTCCTGGAGCAGCAAGGCAATGGAAGCCACACCGGGCAGCCGCGCCTACGTCAGCTTGTCGCGCAAGGCCCAGATCCAGCACTTGGAGGCTTCTCTCGTCCAGCACGAGGCCGACATCGCCGACGGGCGGCTGGGCCAGGAGTGGGTGGAGCCTTCTGGCATCAGCGACCTGATGCCCCGTCTGACACCCGAGTCGCTCACCGAACTCTGGGAGGTGTTCGACCGTAAGCTGGAGGAACTGACCACCCGCGATGCGGAAGACCCTCGCGCTGCGCAGGTCGTGCTCCTCGCTGCCGGGCTTCCCCTGGCTCCGCGCGACCCCGGCGCAGAACCGGACGCCTCTGCCCCTGCCGGGACAAAGGCCAAGGACGCGTCATGACCGGGCCGCTGGACATACGTACCGCACGCCGCCGCTACGTCACCGTCTGCGTTCTGTTCTGGCTGCCGCTGGGACTGACCATCGCTCCCCTGATCCTGCTGTTCACCGAACGTGGCATGGCTATGGCAGCCATCGCGGGTTTCTTCGCCGCACACTCCCTCACCGCCGCCGCACTGGAACTGCCCACCGGAGGACTGTCCGACGTCCTCGGACGCCGCGCGGTCCTGGCGGCCGCCGGCCTGCTGAACCTAATCGCCCTCACCCTTCAGGCCCTGGGCACCACCGGCTGGCTGCTCGCACTCGGCATGGTCCTGATGGGCGCGGGCCGTGCGCTGTCCAGCGGACCGGCCGAAGCCTGGTACGTCGACACCGTCCACGCACACTCCGGCCCCGACGCCGAACTGCGCACCGGACTGGCCCGCGGCTCCTCCGCAATATCCGCCGCACTCGCAACCGGCACCCTGCTCGGCGGCACCCTTCCCTGGCTGCTCGCACTCGGACCCGACCTCGGCGCCCGACTGAGCGAAGCAACCTCCGGACTGGTACTGCCCCTTTCCACCCCTCTGCTCCTGGGCACAGCGGTCGAGATCGCCTTCGTGCTGTACGTCCTGACCGCCCTGCGGGAGGCGCCCCGGTCGAAGGCCACCCTGCGCGACGTGCTCCGAGGCATCCCGGCCACAGTCGCGGGCGGACTGCGCCTGGGCGGCCGCGACGCGCTGGTCCGCCAGATCCTCCTCAGCGCAGCGGCCGCCGGCAGCGCCCTGACCGTGATCGAACTGCTCACGCCAGGCCGTGCCGCGGCCCTCACGGGCGCCCCGGAGTCAGGCGCGGTGCTCTTCGCCGCACTCGCCTGCGCCGGATTCATCTGCTCCGGCATCGGCAGCCACCTCTCACCGCTGACCGCCCGGATCGCGGGTAGCGGCGAGCGCGCAGTCATGGTGAGCCTCGGCGCGAGCGCGAGCGGCCTGCTTCTGCTCGGCGCCACCACAGCGTCCACGGGAGTGGGCTCCATGGTCCTCGCGGCCATTGGCTACGGCCTGGTCTACCTCGGGCTCGGCGCGGCGGGACCAAGCGAGAACGAGATCCTGCACCGCCGTGTCGCAAGTTCGGGTCGGGCCACCGCGCTGCCCGTCCAGTCTCTCGCCCTGCAACTGATGGGAGCTCTAACCGGCTTGATCATCGGTGTCCTTCCGCCAGGCCCGCTGCCCTGGATATTGGGAGGCACCGTGCTGCTTGCAGGAGCCCTCCTGTGGAATCACCGCAGCCGGCCCACACCCCCCGCTCCGGCGGCAACGCCTCAGCCACACACCGCGTCGTTCTCCCCCAGCACCGCCGGCTCCGACCCCCATCAGCAACACGTCGATCAGTAGCACCGGGACCAACAACCCGAAGACCGCACAAGCGCACGGGTGACCGCAAAGGCGTCACGCATGTTCGCAAACACACAGCTCTTTCGCACGGCGCTCATCTATTGACCGATTGATGAGCAAGATCGATTGGCAGGGGTTCGCGGCCGGATCGAGGCCGGATTGCGCCCTCGTCGACCGGATGTGGGACTGAGTTTGATGACCTGCGGCATCGAACTCGTGAAGCACGGAGTGCCAGCGACACGGCACTCGGCCCTTGTCATCGAGCGCTGCGAAGACACCGCTGACATGTGCGAAGAACTGCCCGCTGTCCCACCGTCCGATGGTGGACGTACGGTGGTCGAGCTCTCTTCCTACTCCCCTGCCCAAGGGGAACGAGGGTTGACTGATCGGCGAGGCTATTACGGCGTAATAGGTGAAGGCCTGCCGCTCCGAAGCGACGGCTGCTCCCTGTCCTCCTGCGGTCCCTTTCTCACGCCGACCCCAGACCTATTACGCCGTAATAGGTCTGGGCGGATCCCCCACACTGCAGCTTCGATGCCGGACTCGCCGCCAAGCACTTCCAAGCCCGTACCCGTCACCCAGGTACGCGAGTGGCCTCCATCTGTGCCACCTACTTGGGTCCACTCGACCTGGACGGCCCGCTACTGAACATCGACACCGGCCGTGCCGTCGACTCCGCACGGGACACTCAAGTGGCAAGCTCAAGCGCTCACGCGCCATGTGAAGCGCTCCTTACCTTGGTGGCGGGCGATCGACGAGGGACGCTCGGGTGCCCGAGCTTTGGTGGGGACGGAACCCAGCAGACGCCTACGTCATCGCCGACCAGGCACGGACGCGCCGAGACCTGCAGCCTCTGCAGGGCCGGGACGAGATCGCGGTGGATCTGAAGATCCTCACTGCCCGCCGCTACGTCCTCGCAGCCGACCGTACTCGTGCCATCAATCGATTGCGGGCCCAGCTGCTGGAGTACTTCCCCCCTTGGAGCGGGCGTTCGACTACGCCGCCTCCAAGGCCGCCGTGATCCTGCTGACCGGTTACCGGACGCCGGCTGCCCTGCGCCGGATCGGCCCGAACCGGTGGCGACCTTGTTGAAGAACCGCGAAGTCCGCGGCGCTCAGGTTCTGGCAGACGCGGCAGTTGCCGCTGCGCAGGCCCAGCACACAGCTGTCGCAGGGGAGGCCACGGCCGCGGCCGTGGCCAGCATCCTGACCAAGACCGTGCTGGCGCTGGACGAGGAGATCGCCGGCATCGCTTGAAGATCGCGGACGATTCCGTGAGCATCGCGACGCGGAGGTGATCGTCAGCATGCCGGGCATGGGCCCGTTGCTGGGGGCGGAGTTCATCGCCTGCACCGGCGGGGACATGGACGCGTTCGGGGGTACGGGGCGCCTTGCTGGAGTCGCCGGTCTCGCACCGGGCCGGAACAGCGGGAACATGCGCCGACCAGACCGCTACCATCGACGACTCCTGCGCGTGTTCTACCCATCCGCCCAGATCGCCGCCCGCTTCTGCCCCGGCGGACTGGCCCCAATCAGGCCGCACTGCCTACCTCCGCTTCATCGCCGCAGATCGTCGTCTCGCTGCCTCTCGACATGGGCGAAGAGTGAATAGCCGAGTCCAGGGAGCGTCTCGCGGCGGCCCGAGCCGTTCTTGGTGTTGGTGCAGAGGATCACCATGAGGCACGTCCCTGACCGCGAGTTCGGCCTACCGCACCCACTTCGGCTGTTTGACAAGGATGATGGGGAATCAGTCACCTCACTCCCCCGTGCCCCGCGAAGCCGATTCACAGTCTGTGAAACACGGTTCGTTGGGGGCAGGATGTCGATATGACGAAGCGTGCGCGGAGTGCGAGCCGCCCCACGAAACCGCTGCTCAAAGCGCCGATGCGGATCGGCTCCCTCGATGCTCCAGCCGTCGTTGGTGAACTGCGCCAGATGCACGAGGACGCTGAAGACCCAGACGTGGAACGGATGCCTGCCGATGACGAACTGTTCGGTGCGCTGCTGTACGCGGAGAAGCACGTTCAGGCGCTGCGGAGGCAACCGCCTGAAGTCCAGCGTGCTGCGGCACTGAAGCGCGTGCAGCTGTGGGAGTACCTGCGTGAGCAGACTGAGGTCCACCAGGTGCGTGCGGTGAACGACGCCCGCCAAGCGGGTGCGCAGTGGATCGAGTTGGCTCCGGTGATGGCGGTGGGCGCACCGAGCGGTGCCTACAACAAGGCGAAGCGACTGAAGGCCGTTGAGCTCATCGACGAGACTCCCCAGTCGCCCCCCGTCCGCCGGACGCCTGAGGCTGTTCTCAAAGCTGAGCGGCGGCTTGTCCTGGAGCAGGCCGCCGAACGCCGTGCACGGGAAGCGGCAATGCGACGGCACGAGCTCCTGGTACCGGTTGCCACTCGGCTGCTGGAGCAGCGCGAGTTCATGCAGCGGGACGACGATGTCGACTACTGGCTGGAGGAGATCGAGGCGGTACTCCCCTACTGTCAGACGCCGCTGCAAATGGTCAGCCTCAGTCGCTATCTCGATGCCGCCCTACGGGCTCTCTCCAAAGTGGAGAAGCGGACCGCCCGCCCCGTCGGACTTACCGATGAGGCTCGGCTGGCTCTGGCCGCTGCGGTGGAACTCCAACACGGGGAGGGCGGCGCGCGCCATGAACCCGGTTCCACGGACTCTGTGGTGTCGAGCGTGTCGGGCGCGTGCACGTGACTGCGCCAGCCCGCGGGATGGTTGGTTTCGGCTGCCCCTCCTCTCTCTGCGCTCTGCCTATTACGCCGTAATAGGCAGAGCGCAGGAACCAAGTCTGCGGAGCGATGGAGCGCGAGGCTTGATTCCGTGTCCGAGATGGTCTGTCGCACGGCAGGGCTATACGGCAGAACGGCGGACCTATTACGCCGTAATAGGTCTGAGGGCTCGACATGGTCCAGCCTGGACACCCACGGGCAGTACGAGCGTGCTGCTGTGGGGCGGATGGCGGATGCGATCGGCGTGGTGAGTGGGGGAGCGGTAGCGGGAAACCAACCGGCGCCGACGGGGGGATGGCTTCATGCAGAGTGGGACCAACCTGGCCGACTGAACCCAGCCGACCTATTACGCCGTAATAGGTCTGAGGGCTCGACATGGTCCAGCCTGGACACCCACGGGCAGTACGAGCGTGCTGCTGTGGGGCGGATGGCGGAT
>NZ_JBEZKL010000095.1:0-4466 GCF_040704695.1 Streptomyces sp. NPDC048411 | reverse complement strand
CGGGAAACCAACCGGCGCCGACGGGGGGATGGCTTCATGCAGAGTGGGACCAACCTGGCCGACTGAACCCAGCCGACCTATTACGCCGTAATAGGTAGAGGAGGGCCTCGTCACAAGACCAGGAAGAATTAACTAACGTGTCGAGGCGGCAGATGATCTAGGACGTTAGTAAGGTAGCGCCATGAGTATGCCAGCCACCTCCAGCGACCGGGTCAAGGTCGTCTCCAAACTGCCGGGATGGCTCCGGCAGAACCTCAAGGTCAGAACCGCTCAACTCGGCATCGAGATCCAGACCGCTGTCGAGCAGGGCATCACCGCTTGGTGCGATCTCGCCTCCGCCACAGCCACGGTCGACACCGCTGGGGCTGAGTCTTTCTCCACCTTCTTGCCGCCGGGGCAGTGGGAGGAGTTCCGAACGATGGCGGAAGACCGGCGCGTTTCCCTCATCCAAGGTCTCGCCCGGTCCGTCCAATTGTGGCTCGACACGAATCCGGCGCCCGAGATCCAGCGTTCGGACATCACCCGCCGCATCGTCGTCTGCAACCAGAAGGGTGGCGTGGGCAAGACCGCCATCACCGCGGGAGTGGGGGAGGCCCTGTCGGAGGACCCCACCTGCTTGTTCCCCGTGCGTGTGGCCAAAGCTCTGACCGCCGCTCTCCGGGCCGGTGACGGCCAGGCCGACGCAGCCGACAACGATCCACTCGACATCGAGAAGTTGCCCGGACACGGACTGCGGGTACTGCTCGTCGACTTCGACCCCCAGTGCCACCTCACCAACCAACTGGGTGCGGCACCACTCGCGATGAACGGCGACAGCCTCACCAATCACATGGCAGGCGACCCCAAGGGGGAGTTGCGAGACCTCATCGTCTCTGTCGACGAGGAGAACTTCGGAGGGCGGCTGCACCTGCTGCCCGCCTGCCATGATGCCTTCCTTCTGGATGTGCGCCTGTCCGCGGTGCGCGCTCGTGAGGCGGCCCTGGAGCGGGCCTTGATGCCGCTCGAAGCCGATTACGACGTCATCATCGTGGACTGCCCGCCCAGCCTGGGCCTCAGCATGGACGCGGCCGCCTACTACGGGCGTCGGCGCGAGAGCGAGGGACCGGGCCAGTCCGGAACCCTCATCGTTGTCCAGGCCGAGGACAGCTCCGCCGATGCCTACGACCTGTTGACGAACCAGATGGAAGATCTCCGTAACGACCTCGCCCTCGACATCGACTACCTGGGCATCGTCGTCAACCTCTACGACGGCCGACGTGGATACATCGCTACGTCGTCTCTGCAGGGATGGATCGACATAAAGGATCCGAGGGTCGTCGGCCTCATCAACGACCTCAAGGAGCAGAAGGAAGCTGTCCGTATGAAGAAGCCTCTGCTGAGTTACGCGCCCGCCTCACAGCAGGCCGTCGCCATGCGCGCATTGGCCCGGGAGATCTCATGAGCAAGGCCGACCAGCTGGGAGCCGGACGTTTCGGAGGCAGCGCCCGGCCCGTCAGCGCTCGCCGAGCCGCGATCGGTGCCGCCACCGGTGTGCCGACCGAAGGCGTGGCCCCGCCGACCCGACTCCCGGTCAAGCTCATCAGCCCCAACCCCGAGAACCCGCGTACCGCAGTGGGAGATCTGACCGAGCTCGTGGGCAGCCTCAAGGAACACGGCCAGAAGCAGGCCGTCACGGTCATGAACCGCGACGCCTACATCAAGGCCAATCCGGCACGTGCAAGCGATCTGGAACCCGACACCACCCATGTGGTCGTGGACGGCAGCAGCCGACTGGCGGCCGCCCGCGAGGCGGGCCTCACCCATCTCAACGTCATGGTCGACGACGCGCAGGGGAGTGACGGCGACGCCATCCTTGAGTCCGCTCTTGTCGCCAACATTCATCGCCACGACCTCGACCCGTTGGACGAGGCTCGTGCACTGCAACGCCTGCTCGCCATTCACGGATCGCAGGTCAAGCTCGCCAAGCGGCTGCGGAAGTCGCAGGGTTGGGTGTCCCAGCGTCTCGCTCTGCTCAACCTGAGTCCCGAGCTCCAAGCTGTCGTCGGGGAAGAGCCTGTCGAACTTCTGCGTTCGGTTGCCAAGGAACCGCAGGACCGTCAGGAGGCCGTCCTCCAGGAGCTCAAGGCCGAGCGGGCGAGCAAAGAAGCCGAACGGCGGATGTCGACGCCTGCACCGGTCGCCGCACCGGCTGCACCGGTCCCAACGGCCGCGTCGGTCAAACCGATTGCGCCCTACGAAGAGACCGTGCCCCCCGAAGAGACCGTGCCGACGGGCTCCGCCTCCGCCGCCTCCTTCGCCGCCGCCTCCTTCCGGGCTGTTGACGCGGGGGAGGGGGAGGAGACGGAAGACCACGTCGTGCCCATTCGTCAGCCGCAGGCGATCGTTCCGCCGACCCGCACTCACCGGCGCGAGCCGCAGGACGGACCGGCCGAGCAGGCGGAGACCGTGCCCGACCCCCGGGCCGCCGGCAGCTTGCCCGGCGACGCCGACCAGGACAAGGCTGAAGCGAGGACTGCTCGACGGCTTCCGTACGACGACGGTGCCCTCCTCGCGATGCACCTCATCCGGAAAATGAGTGACACCGAGTTCGACAGGATGTTGAACATCCTGAACAAGCATCAGAGCGAGCGAGTCGGGGCGCGGACGCCCACTGATCAGTGATCACTCATCAGTGATCGCTCGTCATTCATTGCTCATCGTTGATTGTTCATACCGCGCCTGCGGCCGACGCGAGCACCATCTCGTGCCGGCCGCAGGCGTTTTCGCCTGCCTGAGCGCCGATATCGGTCTTATCCATCGATAACTTCCCTTGAATCGAACAGTTCGATTCTTCGCTCAGAACGATTCTCCCGAAAGTGGGTCCGGCGCCGACGGAGCGTTCTTCGCGCTCAAGGAGTTCCCCAGAGGCGCGAGTATGTGTCCCTCCTCACTCCTTCAGGGTCAGGTTGAATCCCACCGTCCCTGCTCCGGTAGTGCGGACGTGCGGTGCGACGCGCCCCGTCGAAGACGGCTTGCTCCACCGGTGGAGCACCTCCGGACTGGCGGCCGCCGCCAAGCAGCTTGGCTTTTTGCTGCCGTAGCGGGCCGTAATAGTAAGGAGTTGCCTCGCAGCCGTCCCACAGTCAGCCGCGCCGGGCGGCCTGCCAGGCCAGCTGCATGCGTGTTCCGGCGCCGGCACGCTCCATCTGGTTCTGGATGCGGTGCCGGACAGTTCTTCGGCTCAGGCCCATGTGTGAGGCGATCGCGTTGTCGGCGACGCCCGCGACCAGCAGGGGCAGCAGCTTGCTGTCGGCCTGTGACAGCGACGGATGCGTCTCGGTGTCGTCGGTGGCCAGGCTGCCCGTCTCCTAGAGGTGCAGGGGGACGGCGGCAAACACGGCTGGGACATGTCGCAACGGCGACAGAGGGCCCGTGCAACCTGCGGTGAGACTCCCACGGAAACACACCTGCGGCGACACATCCATGGAAAGGCACACCCCGCGCATCACCATCTTGACAGGTGATACGCATGGCTGCCATGATTGCGTCACCGCCTCAACCGGTGACGCGAAGGGTGTCCTGGTCAGGAGGCCACGAAGTCCTTTCGACCCAGAT
The DNA here is from genome assembly GCF_040704695.1 of Streptomyces sp. NPDC048411. Taxonomy (NCBI): domain Bacteria; kingdom Bacillati; phylum Actinomycetota; class Actinomycetes; order Kitasatosporales; family Streptomycetaceae; genus Streptomyces; species Streptomyces sp. NPDC048411. The sequence continues at coordinate 872 of NZ_JBEZKL010000095.1, read as the reverse complement.
GGGGAGCACCAGTCATGGCAGTCAGCTACACCGCCGTTGTCGACGTCGAGGGAGAGGGCCGCAACGGTGGTCGCGTCCGCTCCTCCGACGGTCTGCTGGAGACCGGTCTCGCTCTCCCGAAGGAGCTCGGTGGCGCCGGCACCGCGACCAACCCCGAGCAGCTGCTCGCCGCCGGCTGGGCCGCCTGCTTCCTCGGCGCCCTCCGCCGTGCCGCCACCCTGCGCAAGGTCCGGCTGACCAGCACCACCATCACGGCCGAGATCACCCTCACTCACGGCGACGACGGCGAGTTCTCCCTCTCGGCGGTCCTCAGCCCCGTCCTCGGCGGCCTCGACCAGGCCACCGCCGAGGAACTCGCGCACGCCGCCCACCAGATCTGCCCGTACTCCAAGGCCACGCGCGACAACATCCCCGTCACCATCAACGCCGGCACCGCCGCCTGAGCCGCCCCCTGACCGCGGGTCCCGTGCTCCCCTCCATGCCCCTCGCATGGGACCCGCTACCCCCTCAGCCACCCCCCGACCGAGGAGCGAGGGCAGGACATGACCTCCATGACGCGCACACATGTATGGACCGCCGGGCATAGTCGCTCCGCCCCCGGCCGTGTCCCCGCCGTTTCCCCCGCCTCCGGCGAGCAGCCGCCCCGGGGCGCGGAAAGCTCCGAGGAGCGTGACCTGCCTGCCGACACACAGGTGTGGAACTGGGCGGAGAGCGTGGTGTTCTCGGGTTACGGCCCGACGGCCGCGAACTTCCTCTGACGGGCGGGCCGACGGGCCTGTACGAACGAGTCTTCCTGCACATGTTCCCCGGGGCGACTCTGGCGGACCTGGGCTTCTCGTCGCGCGAGACCGTACGCGGCCGAGGGGCGCGCG
>NZ_JBEZKL010000094.1:0-29707 GCF_040704695.1 Streptomyces sp. NPDC048411 | reverse complement strand
GTCCGCGAGGTCCTTCTCGACGCCCGGGTGTGCCAGCTGGTTGTTGGCCGCGCCGCACACCACCTTGCTGAGACGGTGGCCGCTTCCGTCCCCGGACCAGCCCCGACGGGCACGCCCAGGATCGGCCGAGGCCCGGAAGGCGGTACCGCCCCCGCGATCACGGCCTCCGCGCCGGCGGGGGAGGCAGACGGAGTGCCCGGAGTACGTCCAGAGAGGGGAGGCGCGCGCAGTGCATTCCGCGGCCGCCCGGTTCATCGAGACCCCCACGGCACTGTCGGCACACACACTTGCCGAAGCAGGGAATCAGGACCGTGACTGGTTCGGGGGAGCGCGCAATCGATCGATCCGATGGCCACACGGAGGATTCACTTGATTCCGCCGCGTGTTCGAGCCGGATAGGGCGCGTGGCGGGTCGAACCCGTACACCACGATCCTGCCGGCTCCTACCGGTCCTGGCTCGACTCCGCTACCTGCGATCACCTGTGAGTCTCGGCATTCGACGGCGAAAGGCCTTGCCCGCCCAGGTCACCTCGCCGTCGTCACCGTCCGCCCGGCAAGGCGTGTCGACGGCGCAGGGACACGTCGTCACACACCGGCGCGCCGCCACTGCTGTCCGGTGTCGTTGCTCGGTGTCTGCTGCTCGATACCTGACCCGGCGGCGGCCCCCAGCACCTTGCCGCTGCGGGCGCAGGTGATCGTGACGTACCCGTCACCGACGTCGGCGATCTTCCACTGCTGGTTTTCGGCGTGCGTCGGAACCCACTGGACGAGCTGGGCTCCATCGTCCGACGTGCCGCCGCTGACGTCCCACGCGAGCGGGGTGCTGCCATGCGTCGTGTACACCTCGTGGAGGCCACCGCCCACGGGAACGAAACGGAACTGCTGGTTGGCGGCGGAGCTGGGGGTGTACTGGATCAGTCCGATGCCCTGCGAAGCGGAGGCACCCGGGACGTCAATCGCCATCCCGGTCCTGCGGTTGACCACCTGGAAGACGGTGTGCTGCACGGGCGGTGTGACGGTCACCGACCCCGAGGAGGGCACGGTGACCTTCTCGCTCCACTCGCCGAAGGCCACGGTCGTGGAGCGCCCGGCGGCGCCGTGCAGCGTCGCACTCGTGACCTGTCCGGCGGTCCAGGCCAGGTCCACCGTGAAGCCGCCTCGCACGCCGACCCCCGTGACCGACCCCGACGCCGCCCACGCCTTCGGCAGCGCGGGCAGGAGCTCGACACGGTCCGGGCGGGACTGGACGAGCATCTCGACCATAGCGACAGGTACGCCGAAGTTGCCGTCGTTCTGGAAGACCCAGTAATTGCCGAGGCCGTACATGTTGAACATGTTGATGGCGCTTCCGTGATGGAAGTTCACTCCGGGTCTCAGGACTTCCAGCAGCAGCTGATAGGCCTGCTCCGGGTGCTTCAGCCTCGCCCAGCACATCGCACGCCAGGCGCTGGCCCAGCCGAAGCTGTTCATGCCCCGAGCCTCCAGCAGCCTGGTGGTTCCGGATATCAACCACGTGGGGGAGTCCTGGAGATTGATCCGGTCGCCCGGGAAGAGCCCTACGTGGGCGGAGAGGTGGCGGTGCCTGGTCTCGCCGAGATTGTCGTCACTCATCCATTCCTCCAGCCAGCCACTCGTGGCGCTGACCTCAGGCAGGTAGAGCCTGTTCTGCAGCCTGGCGACAGTGGCGGCGAACGAGCGGTCCTTGCCCAGCTCCGCCGCGGCCGCCCGGTAGTTCTCGAAGAGCTGCCACACCAGTTCCTGCGAGTACGTGATGCCGCGGGCGTCATCCGGTCCGTGCTCGGGGGACCAGTCGTGGTCGTCGACCAGGACCTCGCGTGTGCCGCCGGTCGACGGGTCAGGAACGTTCGCGGTCACCAGCCGCGCCTCCCAGAACTTGCAGGCCCCCTTGAGCAGGGGATAGATCTTCTTCAGGTGCGCACTGTCCCGGGTGTACTGGAAGTGCTCGTAGAGCGAGTTGCACATCCAGGCGTTGCCGGCAGGGTGCCACCACCAGCCGTTGCCGCCCCAAATGTTGGTGGAGATGGCCAGCGTCCAGCCGGCGACCTTGCCGGAGGTGTTGCGGAACCGGTTGCGGGAGTCCTGGAACAGGGATTTGGTGGCGGACTTCCAGCCGGGCAGCTGGGCCACGCAGTAGTCCGTGAAGGCGTCGAAACACTCGGAGAGACCGACACGGTCGGGCAGCCAGTAGTTCATCTGGACATTGATGTCGGTGTGGTAGTCGCTCATCCAGTCCGGGGTGTTGGTGTCGATCCACGGGCCCTGCAGGTTGATGGGCAGGCTGCTGCGCGACCCGCAGATCGTCAGGTACCGGGCGAAGTGCAGGTAGGAGGCCTCCAGCTCCGGATCGGGTGCCGCATGGGCCGCCCGGGCCGTGAGCCGTGCCTGCGTGTCCATCGCCCGCTGCTCGTCTGTCGAGGTGCCGAGGTCCAGCGTCATCGTCCGCTGGAGGCGCTGGTAGTCGGCGACGTGGGTGGCGAGCAGCGTCGTACCGGCAGCGCCTGCGGCCTGCGCGACCTTGTCCCGCGCGACGGTCAGCGGGACCAGGGAGGTGTCCTTGTAGACGACCGAGGCATCGGGCTTGTAGTTGGTACCGCCAGAGATGACCAGCACGACCTCGGTGCACGTAGTGAAAGTCACCTTCGTACCGGAGGCCGAGACACTACCGCCCTGCCCAACCGCCTTCACCAGGGCGGCGTACTTCAGAGAATTGGGCAGCGTTGCCGCGAACGACACCTCGGCGGCGTCCGGGTCAGCCGTCACGGACTCGCTCCGGGTGCCCGCCAGTGTCATCGAGCCCGTGTAGCTGCCGCCGCCGCTCTGCGACAGACGGACGATCACGACGTCGTCAGGGTGACTGGAGAACACCTCACGCCGATAGGTGACCGAGCCGACCTTGTAAGTGGCGGTCACCAGTCCGTTACTCAGGTCGAGAGTGCGCCGATAGTCCGTGACGGCCGTGGTGGTGTGGGCGGGAACTTCCAGGAACGCCTTGGCCAGCATGCCGAAGGTGCCGAAGTCGGATGTGCCGTACGGGAACTGGCCGTCGGAGTCCAGCCTCGTGTTGGCGTGCCCGGTCCACAGCGTCACGTCCGCCAGCACCACGGCGTCGCGAGCCGGGTCACCGGTCACCAGGGCCCCGAGCCGGCCGTTGCCGACAGGCAGCCCCTCAGAGGTGATCGCGCTCTCCCGTCCCGGCGTGCGGTACCAGAGCGTCACCGCCTGGTCCTCCGGGACCAGGGACAGCGAGCCGGGCCGAGTGACCGCGGTGGCGGCCGGGACGAACTGGGGGAGGGACGACAGCGCCAGGAGGGCGCCTACGGTTGCCCCGGCCCGCAGCACTCCGCGGCGTGACATTCCGGCCTGCTCTTCGGCGGGGTAGTGGGAACGGGATCGATCAGACATGGGCTGCTGCTCCTTGCGAGGGGCGGTACTCCGTGACAGAGCAGAAGTGCATCGAGGTGGCTGAGTACTGTCAAGAGAACCGACGAGATTTCCTATAGGAAAGTGACGGGCGGAGTCTCTGGGTTTGGGGGACGCCACGCGACGCGGTCGGGGGCCGAGCGGCCCTGTCGTGGCGTAATCACAGCTCAGGAGGGGCGAGTTTCGAGTCCGGGCGTAATGCTTGCGCCCGCGCGCAACCCGGCAGCTTTCCTATTTGATCGGGTAGCGCGCAACCGGCTGTGGTCGGACCATAGCTAGGATGTCTGGGCGATATGACACCGAGGCAGGAGGCGACCGTGGAGGCCCAGTGTCCGCACCTGCACCGCCGCCGGGACGGCCGGGACGGTCGCGGAGGTCCTGGCCGCTCTCGGCGCCCGCCGGATCGGCGTGCCCGCCGGTCTCGACCGGGCCTGGATGGCGGACTGGAAGGGCATCGTCGAGGAGGACCGCTTTGAGGTGCCGCCGTCCGCGCTGGGCGAATTCGACGCGGTCGTGACCGCCTCGGCGGCCGGGTGTGCCGAGACCGGGACCATCTTCCTGGACGGCTCCGCCGACCAGGGCCGCCGGGCGCTCTCCCTGGTTCCTGACGTGCACGTGTGCGTGGTGGACCTCTCCGCGGTCGCCGTCGGGGTGCCGGAGGCGCTGGCCCGACTTGTTCCCGACCGGCCGACGACCCTGATCAGCGGTCCGTCGGCCACCGCGGACATCGAGCTGGAACGCGTCGAGGGAGTGCACGGCCCGCGCACGCTGGTGGTGGTGATCCGCACAGATGTATGAGGGAGCCACGCAGGGGGCGGCCGGACATCGCTAAGCTGCTGGTGACCATGGCACTCAGCACAGGGAGGCTCGGATGCCGGAACACGACCCGCGCGTCCCCGCCGGCGCGGCCAGGGGACGTGTGCCGTCCACCCCGCCGGTCCGCAAGGTGCTGTCCGACAGTGTCTACGAGGACATCAAGGCCAGGGTCATGGATCACGAGATCGCCCCGGGCGCGCGCGTCGGCATCGAGGCCCTGGCCCGTGACCTCAATGTCTCACCGACTCCGGTACGCGAGGCCCTGGCCCGCCTCGAGTCCGACGGTCTCGTCGTCAAACGCTCCCTGTCCGGGTACCGCGCGACCGAGTTGCTCACCCGTCAAGGCGTCGAGGAGCTGTTCGAGATGCGGCTGCTCTTGGAACCGCGCGCTGCGGCCCTCGCTGCCCGCAACGCCGACGAAAGTCAACTCGACGCCATAGAGGCGACGCTGGAGACCATGCAGGCCCACCCCCCCGGCCCCACTGGGCCGTACGTCTCCTACCGTGACTTCGCCTCGCTGGACCAGCGTTTCCACGACACCGTCGTGGAAGCCGCCCACCGGCCACTGCTCACGGACGCGGTGGAACGGCTCCACGCGCACCTGCACATCTTCCGCCTCAGCGGCTTGCAGGACGCGGGCGATCTCACTATTGACGAGCACGAGCGAGTGGTACGGGCGATACTGCGCCGTCGGGCCGAACGTGCCGAGGAGACGATGGCCGAGCATCTCACCCGCAGCCTGGAGCGCCAACTGAGCCTGTTCGACGAGCAGTGACCGCTGGGCGACCGTGGGCCTGAGACGCCGGCGGGACGGAGCGGGGATCAGTCGGCGTGCGTGCCGGTCATCCGGTAGACGCGCCGAGCGGTGCCGGCCCATACTTCGGCCTGCTCGGCCTGGGTCAGCTCCGCCGTGAGTTCCCCGGCGGAGCGCACGACCTCGCCATAGCCCGCGGCGAGCGTGCACACCGGCCAGTCCGAGCCGAACATCAGCCGCCGGGGGCCGAAGGCGTCGATCACGGTGTCGGCGTACGGTCTCAGGTCGTCGACCGTCCACGACTCCCAGTCGGCCTCGGTCACCATCCCGGAGAGTTTGCACACCGTGTTCGGCAGGGCGGCCAGTGCTCGCAGGTGCTCCGCCCACGGCTCGCGTTGCGCGGACGCGATCGGTGGCTTGCCGAGATGGTCCAGGACGAAGGTGAGCCCGGGCACGGCATCAGCTGCCCGCGTCGCCGCGGGCAGCTGATGCGGCAGCACGACCAGGTCGTAGACGAGCCCTGCCGCGGCGACCGCGCGCAAGCCGCGCAGTACGTCCGGCCGGGTCAGCCAGTCGGGGTCGGTTTCCCCCTGGACCTGGTGGCGGATGCCACGCAGGAAGCCGCCACCAGGCAGGGACCGCAGTGCGTCCAGCGCGTCGGCGACGTTTGGCGCCGTCAGGTCGGTCCACCCCACGACCGCTCCGATCACGTCGCTCTCCGCGGCCAGGGCCAGCAACTCCGGAGTCTCCTCGGCCACGTTGACCGTCTCAACCAGCACCGTGGCCGCCACGTCGGCCGCACGGGTCTCGGCCTTCAGGTCGGCCAGGACGAAGGAGCGCCGCAACGGGGCGAGCCGGGGGCCGTCGATCCACTCCTGATCGCGTACGGTCAGGTCCCACAGGTGGTGGTGGGCGTCGACGATCGTCATGAAAGGATCCCCTCCGTCCTTGCGTCCGGCACCGGCACTCCATTGGGCAGCAGCCCCCGCTCCCGCAGAGCCTCCCATACTGCGCCGGGAACCGGACGACGGTACTGCGCCGCTGCGTCCCGGACCTGGTCGGCCGACCTCGCCCCGACCAGGACCGACGCGACCGCCGGATGCCCGAAGGGGAAGCGGAGCGCGGCGGCCCGCAGCCGCACCCCGTGCGCTTCGGTGACCTCGTTCATCCGCAGGGCCCGGCCCACGAGTTCCTCGGGCGCCGTCTTGTAGTCGTACATGGCCCCGGGCGTGGGGTCGGCCAGCAGCCCGGAGTTGAACACCCCGCCGACGATCACGCTCTTGCCGCCCGCAGCCGCGGCGGGCAGCAGCGCGTCCAGAGCGCCCTGCTCCAGAAGGGTGTAGCGCCCGGCGCAGAGTACCGCGTCGACGTCGGTGTCGGTCAGGAACCGGGCCAGCATTCGGCTCTGGTTCATTCCCGCGCCGATCGCCCGGACGACGCCCTGCGACCGCAGCTCCTCCAGCGCAGGATATGCCTCCCGGAACGCCTGTTCCTCGTGGTCGTCGGGATCGTGGAGCAGGACCAGGTCGACGCGGTCGAGTCCGAGGCGGGTGAGGCTGTCCTCCAGTGAGCGGCGCACTCCGTCGGCGCTGAAGTCCCACCTCCGCGTGTGGGTGGCCGGTACGGCGAAGCCGTTGGCCCGGTCGTCACCCCCGCCCTCTCGCGGCACGAGCACCCGGCCCACCTTGGTGGACAGGGTGAAGCCGTCCCGGGGCTTCGCCCGCAGGACCGCGCCGAGTCTGCGTTCCGACAGGCCCACACCGTAGTGCGGGGCGGTGTCGAAGTAGCGGATGCCTGCGCTCCAGGCGGCCTCCACCGCTGCTGTCGCCTCGTCCTCGCCCACGTCACCGTTGAGCCCGGCGACCGCGGCGGCGCCGAAGCCGAGGGCGGTGACGGGGACACTGCTGCGACCGAGGGTCCGGACCGGCGCCGTGGCCGGCCCGGCCTCGTTCTCGTCCGCTGCCATCATCGCCCCTACGGTCTCGTCTCCATCAGCTGCCATCACTGCCCCTCCGGGCGCAGCCGCAGCCCCTGCATTCCGCAGTCCACCGCGAGGGCCGTTCCCGTGACAGAGGCGGCGGCCGGACTCGCCAGATAGACGATGGCGGCAGCCACTTCGTCCGCGGTGACCAGGCGGCCCATGGGCTGGCGGGCGTTGAGCGCTGCCCGCTCGGCTTCCGGGTTGTTCGCCCGGTCGAGGAGACGGCCCACCCACGGGGTGTCCGCCGTACCCGGGTTCACACAGTTGACGCGGATGCCCTCGCGCACGTGGTCCGCCGCCATGGCCAGGGTGAGGGCCTGGACCGCGCCCTTGCTGGCGCTGTACAGGGCACGCTGCGGAAGTCCCGCGGTCGCGGCGATCGAGCAGGTGTTGACGACGGCCGCGTGTGCCGAGGCGCGCAGCCGGGGCAGGGCCGTCCGGGTGGTGCGGACGACGCCGAGGACGTTCACGCCCAGAACGCGGTGCCACTCGGCGTCATCGTTGTCCTCGACGGTGCCCGCGGCGCCGATGCCGGCGTTGTTGACCAGGATGTCGATGCCGCCGAGGTCCTCGGCGGCGGCGGTGACCGCGGACCGCACGGAGGCATCGTCCGACATATCGGCGACGTACCCGCGAAGGGGTTTGTCGACGGACGAGGGGTCGAGGTCGAGTACGGCGACGTCCGCGCCACGGGCAGCCAGCAGCTCCGCGGTGGCCCGGCCGATGCCGGAGGCGCCACCGGTCACCAAGGACTTGAGACCGTCCAGTTCGCCCATCAGTGGATGCCCTTCTCGTGTGCGGTGCGGTCGGCGGCCCGGAAGGCGCCGTCGGGACAGACCCGGTCGACGCCGTCCGCGGCCAGGAAGGGCCCTTCGATGTCGCGGGTCAGTCCGGTGAGGTCGTAGGTGTGTCCGTCGTCGGCCAGGACGGCCGGGCGTTCGGAACCTGGGGCGCCGAGGCGCAGCAGTTTCACGTGTTTCTCCTTGAGGGCGCGGTACCGGTCGTACCGCGCGGTGGTTCGGGCTGGCGCAGTCCGGAGCGCGGGCCTACTTCATGAGGAAGACCTGTTCCATGTCGGCCCACCACTCGCCGGGCGCGGCCTCGTCGACGGGCCGCTGGCAGGGCGCGGTGCGCCGCCACCACTCCTGGGTCGCCGGGTCTTCGGCCATCGCGGCGAGGTCCGCCGCCAGATCGTCGCCGCGGTACTCGAAGTAGGCGAAGAGCTGGTCGCCGAGCAGGTGGATCGAGTAGTTGGTGATGTGGCAGCCTCGCAGCCGGTCGAGGACCGGTCGGGGCACGTTGCGGTGCAACTCCCGGTACTCGTCCACCTTGTCGGGCAGAACGCGGATGACCTGGGCGACGCGCCTCATGAGGTGCTGCTCTTCGCGGTCGCGGCCGAGCCGGCGCGGTCGTGGATGATCCGGATGATCTGCCCGCTCATGCGGTCGTAGTCGTGGTCGTTGTCCACCTTGCCGCGGATGCGGTGATCGGCCATGACGACGACCCGGTCGGCCAGGGTGATCATCTCCGTCAGGTCGCTGCTGATCAGCAGAATGGGCAGGCCGCCGCGGGCCAGCTCCCAGATCAGTTCGTGGAAGGCGTGCTTGGTGCGCACGTCCACCCCGACGGTCGGCTCGTCGACGACCAGCAGCCTGGTGTCGGCCGCGAGCCACTTCGCCAGGCTCACCTTCTGCTGGTTGCCGCCGGACAGTTCACCGGCGTTCTGCTCAAGGCCGGAGATGCGGATGCCGAGGCGGTCGACCAGATCCTGCGAGACTTCCTTCTCCTGACGGGAGGAGATGTCGCCGAGGAACCGGCCGAGCTTCTTCCATACTGTCACGGTGATGTTCCGGACGATGGGCTGCTCCAGGAAGACGCCTTCCTCCTTGCGGTTCTCGGTCAGATAGCCGATGCCGTAGGTGTGCAGGGCCTCCCGGGGAGATCCGATCCGCGCCGGTTCGCCGTACACCCGGATCTCGCCGCCCGTGACCCGGTCGAGGCCGAGGACGGCCTTGACCAGTTCGCTGCGGCCGGCGCCGACCAGACCGTACAGACCGACGATTTCTCCGGGGCGGACATCGAGGCTGACGTCCTGATGCCCGGTCGCCGTGCACAGACCCGACAGGGAGAGAGCGGGCACTGCCGAGGTGTCCACCGTACGCGGGGTCATGTCCGTCACCGAGTGCTGACGGCCGACCATAAGGGTGACCACGTCGTCCTGTGCGTACTCGGCGAGTGGAGCCGACTCGAGCACCGACCGACCGTCACGCAGGACCGTGACGGTGTCGCAGATGGCAAAGACCTCCTCCAGCTTGTGGCTGACGAACACCACACACGTGCCGCGCTCCTTGAGGCGGCGCACGACGTCGAAGAGGCGTTCTGCTTCCTGCGGGGAGAGGGACGCGGTGGGCTCGTCGAGCAGGAGCACCTGACTCTCGGTGTACAGGGCCTTGGCGATTTCTACCAACTGCTGCTGCGCCACGGACAGTTCCCGTACGGGGCGGTGCGGGTCGAGGTCCAGGCCGAGCTCGGCGAGGCAGCGCTCGGTGGGGCCGGCCATCGCCTTCCTGTCTACCAGTCCCCAGCGCGCGGGCGGGCTCTGCAATGTGACGTTCTCGGCCACGGAGAAGTCGGGGATCAGGTTGCGTTCCTGGTGGACCACGCCGATGCCGGCTCGGGCGGCCTCGAGTGGGGAGCGCAGGTGGATCTCGTCTCCACGCCACAGGAGTCTGCCGCCGTCGGGCAGGTGGACGCCTGTGATCACCTTGATCAGGGTGGACTTGCCTGCTCCGTTCTCGCCCAGCAGGGCGTGTACGGAACCGGCGTTCAGGGTCAGGCCGACGCCGTCGAGGGCGCGTACCCCGGGGAAGACCTTGACGATGTTCTCGCATTCCAGCAGGACGTTGCTCATCAGGCGCCTCTCGTGCTCGGCAGGGCAGCGGCCGGACGCGCGTCGCCCTTCGGCGGCGCGGGCGGCGTGGGGCCGGGCGCCTTGCCGTTCTTCTCGAGCTGGGTCTGGTGGATGCGTCCGCCGACGACCGTTCCGAGGACGACCAGGCCGATGAGGAAGTTCACCCAGCTCGGGTCCAGGGAGAACTGGGCGCGGGCGGTGTCGATCAGCCGCATGACGAAGGCGGCGAGCACGGTGCCCAGCACCGCCACCGAGCCGCCGGTGAGCGCGACGCCGCCGATGATGGGCGCCGCGAAGCTGGACAGCAGCCAGTCCCCGCCGACGCTGCGGTTGACGCCGGGCAGCGAGGCGGTGGCGGTCACCGCGGCGATGCCGACGAGCAGGCCCGACAGGGTGTGGGCAAGCACGATCTGACGGTCGGTGGAGATGCCCGACAGCCGGGCGGCGAGTGGGTTGCCGCCGGCGGCCAGCAGGCGCCGCCCCGCGATGGTGCGGTACATGAATGCGGCGAGCATCGCGGCCGCGGCGAGCGCGGTGACGAACACCAGGGGGATGTTCAGGGGCGCCGAGCGGCCGAAGTCGCGCAGCGTGGCCGAGTATCCGTCGATGGTGCGGGTGCCGGAGAGCCGGTACTGGGCGCCGAGCAGGATCGTCATGGTGCCGAGGGTGACGATGAAGCCGTTGATGCGGGTGGCGACGATGAATACGCCGGTCAGCAGGCCGATCAGGGTGGCGGTGAGGACGCCGATCAGTACGGCCAGGCCCGCCGGCACGCCGTGGTCGGCCATCAGCACGCCCATCAGACAGGCGCTGAAACCGCCCAGCGCGCCGACGGCGAGATTGAGCTGCCCGACGCACAGGGCCACCATCTGGGCCAGTCCGATGAGGATGGGCGTGGCGAGATACTGCAGGAACGTGCGGAGGGAGGATCCCTCGAAGAAGGAGCCGGACGAGGCGATGCCGAGGCCGACGTAGCCGAGGACGACCACGCACAGCAGGGTCATCTCGGTGGACCGGGAGAAGCGCCGCAGTGCCGGAAGGGCCGCGGTTCCCTTGTCGCGGAGCGTCGTCATGTGGAGCGCACCACCTTGCGATAGGACACGACGGTGCGCACCCGGTCTGCTGACAGAGCCAGCAGAAGTACGCAGCCGAGGTAGATGTTGAGGCTTTCCAGGCCGACACCGAGCAGGTCGAGCCCCTTGCGGATGACGCCGACCAGGGAGGTGCCAAGCAGGGCGCCGATGACGGAGACGACGCCACCGGTGAGGAGGGTGCCGCCGAGGACGGCGCCGAGGAATGAGGGGAGCATGAAGTCGTCGCCGATGGAGGCCCGGAACGTGCCCGTGCCGACGGCGGCCATGAAGCCGGCGAGGGCGGCGAGCAGCCCGGACAACGCGTGCGCCAAGACGACCCTGCGCCCGGTGGGGATGCCGGACAGCTCGGCGGCGGCCGGGTTGGCGCCGGTGAGCAGCAGCTCGCGGCCCATGCGGGTACGGGCGTAGAGGAAGCCGAGGCCGACGAGGGCGAACAGGGTGAACTGGGCCATCTGCGGGATGGCGGGTGAGCCGCAGACCGGACCGGCACAGATGTCGGCCAGCGAGTACGAGCGCAGTTCGGCGAGTCCGTCAGGCCGCGTGGTGAACGCGGCGTTCTCCGTGAGGGCCGAGTAGAGCAGGGAGACCAGGCCCAGCAGGGCGAAGTCCATGGCCAGCGTCACGACGAACGAGTTCACGCCGGTGCGGGCGATGATCCAGCCGGTCAGGGCCCCGATGGCGCACCCGGCGACGAGGCACAGCACCAGGCCCAGCGCCAGCGGAAGTCCGAGCCGGTCGTATCCGAACCCGGCGAAGAAGGCACCGAAGGCGGCCATGCGCCCGACCGCGAGGTTCATGTGCCCGATGGAGAGCACAACCATTTGCGCGAGTGCCACCACGGTGAGCGTCGAGATGTCCCTCAGGAGCGGGAAGAGCACCAGCCGCTCGTCGAAGAAGGCCGGCCGCAGAACGCCGAAGAAGGCGCCGAGCGCGACGATGAGCACCAGCAGCCCCAGCCGCTGGTTGACCCAGAACGGCAGCCGGTGAGCCCGGCGGACGCCGCCGGTGGGGCGGTCGGTCTCGCTGTCGGGTGTGACGGCCGTGTTCATGAGACCCTCCGGTCCTCGATGGCGTCCATGTCCCAGTCGATGCCGATGCCCGGCTGGTCCGGCGCCACGGCCAGGCCGTCGCGCAGGACCATCTCGGTGCGGGTCACGGCGCGCAGCTGCGGTATGTACTCGACGTAGGCGCCGTTGCTGACCGCGGCGACCAGGCTGACGTGCAGTTCCATCAGGAAGTGCGGGCAGACCATGACGTTGAAGGTCTCCGCGAGGTGAGCGACCTTCAGCCACGGGGTGATGCCCCCGACCCGGGCGACGTCGACCTGCACCACGGAGGCGCCACCGGATTCCAGGTAGGTGCGGAACTGCATGGGCGAGTACATCGACTCGCCGACGGCGATCGGGATTCGGGTGGAGCGGGCGAGCCGGGCGTGGCCGCTGAGGTCGTCCGCGGGCATGGGCTCCTCGAGCCAGTACGGGTCGTAAGGCTCCAGGGCGGCGGCCAGCTGCACGGCCGAGGACAGTGACTGCGACTGGTTGGCGTCCGTCATGATGTGCAGCGCGGGGCCGACCGCCTCGCGGACGGCGCGCAGGCGCTCCGCGTCCTCGGCGACGTGCGGCTTGCCGACCTTGATCTTGACCCCGGAGAACTGCGCGTCCCTGGCCGTGAGCGCGGACTTGACCAGGTCCTCGGTGCTCAGGTGGAGCCAGCCGCCCTCGGTGTCGTAGACGGGGATCTCCTGGCGGTGGCCGCCGGCCAGTCGCCACAGCGGCTCTCCGGCGCGCTTGCACCGCAGGTCCCACAGGGCCGTGTCCACGGCGGCGAGCGCCAGCGAGGTGATGGCGCCTGTGGTGGTGGCGCGGGTATGGGCGAAAAGCTGCTGCCAGAGCCCCTCGACATTGCGGGCGTCCTTGCCGGTGACGAGGGGCAGCAGGTGGTCCCGGAGGAGTGCCAGAACCGAAGTCCCGCCGGTGCCGATCGTGTACGCGTAGCCGGTTCCCACGAGACCGTCGGCCGTGGTGAGCGTGACGAGGACGGTCTCCTGCTTGACGAACGACTGCACGGCGTCGGTGCGGTCGGTCTCCACGTCGATGTCGGCCAGCAGGGCCGTTGCGTTGGTGATGATGCTCATGCGCGTGTGCTGACTTTCTGTGTCCGTGGCCGGGGTGGTCAGCCGCAGGAGAGGAACTCGTCGGCGAACTGCTTCTTCAGCTGGGCGGTCGTCGTCTTGCGCGCGTCGTCGTAGTTGGTGACGTTGTCCTTCGTGACGACGAACGAGCCGGAGTCGACGATCTTGCCGGGCTGCTTCATGGTGCACTGCTTGGTCTGCAGCAGGGCGAGCGCCCAGGCGCCGATCTCCGCCTGGCCGACCGGGTTCTGTACGACGGTGGCGCTGACGGAGCCGTTCTTGATCGAGGAGAGGATCTTGGTGTCGTCGTCGATGGCCACGACCTTGGCCTTCGAGTCGGACTCACGTACGGCCTCGGCGGCGGCGACCGCCGGGTTGTAGGCGGTGGAGACGATGCCCGCGATGTGACCGCCCTTGGCGGCAAGCAGGTCGGACACGGCCTTCTGGGCCGTCTGGAGGTCCTTGTCGATGTCGGTGATGGTCTGCAGCAGGGTGACCTTGCCGCCGGTCTCCTTCACCGCCTTCTCCACTCCCCGCTTGCGTAGCTGGGTGTTGGCGTCGACGTTGTTGCCGGTCAGGTGGACAAGGGCGCCCTTGCCGTCCATGGCCTCGATGGCGGCCTTCGCAGCCTTGTACGCGGCGAGCTCGACGTCCGTGGAGAGGCAGAAGTCCGCCTCGTTGGTGCCGCCGGCCGGACAGGAGGCCAGCGATGCGACGGCGAATCCCTGGGACTTGAGGTCCGCGAAGGTGGTGTTGATGTCGGTCGGGGACACCCCGAAGATGCCGAACGCGTTGTAGCCGCGGGCGGCGAGCGTCGAGAGGAGGTTGTTCTGCTTCTGCTGGTCCCACTCGGCGGTCTCGTCGAAGGTGACGTCGCCCAGCTTGAGCGTCTTCTTGGCCGTCTCGCCAGCCTGCTTCCAGGGCTGGAAATAGGGGTGGGCGCCCCCCGGGACCAGCGCGACCTTGGTCCTGGAGCCGTCGGCCAGCTCGGCCGTCCCGACACCGGCGTTCCCGGAGGCGGCGCCCGTGGCGCCGGGCTCGTCCGAGTTCTTGACAGTGCAGGCGGACGACGCGGTGACCAGAAGCATCAGGGTGATGGCGGCTGGCAAGGCGGTTGTATGACGGCTCATGGCTGTGCCCCACTCGAATCAAATAGGATTTCGTTCGTTGTGATGCTGGGGCAGAGTGGTCGTCTGCGTCAATACCTGCGTAGAGACGGTTGATTGGCGTCAGGAGCGGGGTCAGGATCGTATAGAATTTGCTCGATGGCGTCGGGGGATCCACCCCGTGCCGGGGTCGAAAGGAGTCCCAGGAGATGCCGGTGGGCGCGAACGTGTCCGCAGGGGCAGGACCTCCCGCCGCACGGCGGGAGGTCCTGACGGACAGCGTCTACGAGGCCGTCAAGGCGATGGTGATGGATCACGTGATCCAGCCGGGTGCACGGGTGGGGATCGAGTCGATTTCCCGGTCGCTGGGGGTCTCGGCCACTCCCGTGCGCGAAGCGCTGGCCCGGCTCGAGTCGGACGGACTCGTGGTGAAACGCTCGCTGTCGGGATACCGCGCCACCGAACTGCTCACCCGGCACAGCGTGGAGCAGCTCTTCGAAATGCGCCTGCTCCTGGAGCCGCCTGCCGCCGCGCTGGCCGCAGAGTGCGCAGGGGATGCCGACCTGGACCGGATCGAGACCCTGGTCGAGGAGATGCAGGGCCTGCCCGACAAGGGTGACAGCTACGCCGTATACGGCCGCTTCGCGGCACTGGACCAGCGCTTCCATGAGGCGCTAGCCGCCGCGTCGGGCCGGCCCCTTCTTGCCGCGGCAGTGGAGCGTCTGCACACACACCTCCACCTCTTCAGGCTGAGCCCCGTCACAGGCGGCAGCCCGGCGACGGTCGTCGAGCACGGCCGCATCCTGAGAGCTGTGCTGCGACGCAACCCGGAACGGGCTGGGGAGGCGATGCGACACCATCTGGAGCAGAGCCTGCACCGCCAGCTCGATCGATACGGGCGAGATGGCGTCTGATGAGGGCACCACTTCATGACGCGTGGCCGTGCTACGAGGTTCGACGTGGCGGTCGCTGAGCGACCCACACGAGGCGTAGTCACAGCCCTTGCGGGAAGTCATGCCGGGCACAGGTGGCGAGCGTGTCGTTGAAGCGCCGGCGGAGGCGTCGAGGCGGAGCGGTGTGGTGTCCGGGGCGGCTTCTGAGGCCAGGGCTCCTACGGCGTGCGGAAACTCTTGCCGTCCGTCGTAGGCGATGGCCACGTCTGCTTGCATGTCCTGTGACGGGTCGCGGGTTTGGCCGCAATGCCGGGTTCTCGCACCAGTCGAACAAGTCCCTAACCGCTGGGCGCCCTGTCGCTACGTGCCGAGGACGGGCAGTGCGGGCTGCTCGTCCTTGGCGCCGGTTGGCCATTGGCCCGTCGCGACCATCGCAGTCTCGGGCGGCCCCCGCGCGGCCTGATGATGCGCCAGAAAAGTCAGCAATGGGTCAGCGTGAGTCCTGAAAGACATGCGAAAATCTGACCTAACATGCGAATCGTTATAGGCTCCAGAGACGGCCCTTGACCTGCGAAAAGTGGGCAGGGAGCAGATAAATCGGGAGTTTCTCCGTGTTTCGTACAATGTTCAAGTCCAAGATCCACCGTGCCACCGTGACCCAGGCCGACCTGCACTACGTCGGTTCCGTCACCGTGGATGCCGCGCTCATGGAAGCCGCGGATCTTCTGCCCGGCGAGCTCGTGCACATCGTCGACATCGACAACGGTGCCCGACTGGAGACGTACGTCATCGAGGGCGAACGCGGCTCCGGCGTCATCGGTATCAATGGCGCCGCCGCCCACCTCGTCCACCCCGGCGACCTCGTGATCCTGATCAGCTACGCGCAGGTCGACGACGCCGAGGCCCGCACGCTGACCCCGAACATCGTCCACGTCGACGCGGACAACCGGATCGTCGCGCTCGGCGCCGACGCCTCCGCGCCCGTGCCGGGCACCGCCACCGAGCGGAGCCCGTACGCCGTGCCCGCCACCGACTGACTCTGCACCTGTTCGGCGATCGGCGGGGCTGCCGAGGCCGCCACGGCGGCGCTCGGCGTCCCTGTACTGCGGGTCGACCGGCCGATGGCGGCAGCCGTCGGCCGCGACCGCGTCGTCGTACGTGCCGCGCTTGCGGACACCCTGGTACCGACCCTGGCCCTGCTGGCCGAGGAGGCGGGCGATCGGGCCGCGGACATCCGTACGGTCCTGGTCGAGGGGGCATGGGCGCGGTTCGAAGCCGGCGACCACGACGGCTGTCTGGAGCTGGTGGCCGCTGTCGCCGACCGGGTGACCGACGCCGATGTGATCGTGCCGGCCCAGGCGTCCATGGCCGATGCCGTCACCCGGACGGTCACGCGGATTCCGGTCCTCTCCAGTCCCCGGCCCGGGCGTGCTGCCGCGGCCGCGGCAGCGCACCGAGCCGCCGTGCGGGTTCTCGTCCGGTGGCACGGAACCCGTACGTATGCTCTCGGCAGGCGCGGGCAGCTGCTCCGGGAGACGGTGGACACGAGATCCGCCCGCATTTCTGGAGCCCGAGATGACCAACCCGTATCCCGACCCTGTGCCGCCTCCCGACCCCGTGCCGCCCGCGCCGACGCCCGGACCTATGCCCGGACCGCCCTCGCCGCTGCCGGAGCCGACACCTGCCCCGCCCGTACCCGGTCCGGTGCCGCCCGGTCCTTCGCCGGACCCGATTCCCCAGCCGCCGTCGCCCAACCCCGAACCGGTGCCGGAGCCGGAGCCCACACCCCGCCCCGCCGGATGACGAGTCAGGGCCGGACGGCTACTCCGTGTGCTGGGGGCCGATTCCGAGGAGGGAGTCGGCGTGTCCCGCCCCGCTCTCCTCGGCGATCGACTCCAGCGACTGGGCGTCACGCACCGGCGCGAATCGAATGGCCTCCTCACCCGAGCTGTCGCTCCCGGCGCCGACCGTGCTGAACCCGTATACGGCGGGCCTCGGCAGACTGTTGTACGACCAGGGGGTCGAGAAGTAGTACGCGCCGGTGTCGTACAGCACCACGAAGTCGCCCTCCCGCAGCTCCGGCAGTTCCCGGGCGTGTGCCACGACGTCCCCGGCGAAACAGCACGGTCCCGCGATGTCCTGGACCAGCGGCGGACCGTCCTTGGGGCGCCCCTCGGCGTCGAACGCCCCGACCCGCAGCGGCCAGGACTCGGGCATGAAGACGGTACGGGTGGCGATCTGGGCGCCCGCGTGGGTGAGCGCGATACGGCGGGAGCCCGCGTCCTTCGTGTACTCCACCAGCGCCCCGATGAAGCCGTTCTTCGCGAGCAGTGACCGGCCGAACTCCGTGACCAGCCTGTACCGGCCGTCGAAGAGCCCCGGCGCCGCTTCGCGCAGCGCCGCCACATAGGCGGAAAAGGTGGGCCGTACGGAGTCGTCCTCGAAGTTGACGGGCAGTCCGCCGCCGAGGTCGATGCTGGTGATCTGCCGGGCACCGAGGGTTTCGTTGATCTCCTCGGCGAGCTGGTACGTCTCCGCGACCCCGGTCGCGATCAGCTCCAACGAACAGCCCTGGGAGCCGACATGGGCATGCAGCCGGGTCAGCCAGGAGTGTTCGGCGAACGCTCGGACGACACTCTCGCGCGCGCCGGGGTCGTGCAGCGCCACGCCGAACTTGGAGGTCGGCGTCGCGGTGCTCATCGCACTGATGGAGCCCCCGCCCACCTGCGGGTTGATGCGCAGTCCGATGACGGAGACCGAGCTCCGGGGGCGCAGCGAGGCGATGCGCCGCACCTCCTCGAGGCTGTCGGCATTGAGTGCCACACCGAGCGCGAGCGCCTGACGGATCTCATCGCGCGTCTTGGCGGGGGAGTCGAGGACGATCGCCGCGGGTGCGAATCCGGCGTCGAGGGCGAGCCTCAGCTCACCGGGGCTGGCGACCTCGCATCCCATGCCGCAGTCGGCGAGCAGCCTCAGCACGGGGACGAGGGCCGCGGCCTTGGCGGCGAAGGTGTGGAGCACGGTGGCGGGCGTGTCGGCGAACGCGCCATGGAGGGCGGCGACGGAGTTGCGCACCCCGTCGGTGTCGATGAACCCGGCGACGGGCCGGCCCTCGCCGAGCAGCCCGGTGCCGACGGCGTGGCGGACCGCGGCGGCGACGCGCGCGGAGGACGAAGGGCCCGGAGAGGGTGTAGTGAGAGGCATACGGCGAGAGTCGGTGATGGGAGCCCCGAAGGTCTCTGGCGAGCAGAACAGGATTGGCGCCGGACCTTGGCCGCAGGGCCAACGACCGTACGAATCAGGGACAAATCTAGCCGTTCAGCCGGACGGCGAGGGTGATGAGCAGCCGGGTGTCGGGGTCGTCGAGATCGACGCCGTACCGCTCCCGGGCGCGGCGCAGCCGGTACCGCAGCGTGTTCGGGTGCAGGACGAGCTGCCGGGCGGCCCGGCCGATGTCGCCCGACGCGTCGAAGTAGGCGGCGAGTGAGCGGACCAGCTCGCCCCCGGTCGCCAGGTCGGACCGTACGAGGTCGTGCACCGGCCCGCGGCCCGCTTCCCAGACCGGCCGTACGGCGTCCAGGACCCGCAGGACGTCCAGGGACGGACCGACCTCGGCCGCTCCGGCGTACCGCAGCGGCTCAGGCTCCCCGCCGCGCGCGGCGCGGTTGCGCAGCACTCGTACGACCAGCGTCGCGTCCTCGCAGGAGGCGGCGGCCCGCAGGGCGGTGGGCACGACGGGACCCGCACCGACCCGGACCGGCGCGGAGCCGTGCATGGACACGGCGAGTGCGTCCAACTCGCTTGCAAGACCGAGCACTTCCCTGTCCAGGCCGCGCTCGACGGGCAGCAGCACCAGCAGCCGGTCCCCGTCGCGCAGCACGCGTGCCGAGGGGCGGTACGAGGATGCGTGCAGGGCGAGTACATCGAGGACGCGGTCGGCCGACGGCCCTGCCGCGCCATCGCGTTCGACCACCAGGACCGCGCACGGCGCGTCCGGTGGCAGCCCCAGCGACCAGGCGTGGGTGCGCCGGTCTCCACACCCGTACAGCAGACCGCGCAGCGCATGGTTCCTCCGGCGCACGGCCCCGCTCGCGTGCAGCCGGTGCTGCACCAGGTGGGGGGCGGCGAGCTCCGCTCCGCGCCGCAGCGCATCCGCTGCCTGCGCGGAGAGCGCGCGCCCGTCCGTGGCCGCCCAGATGGAGCCGAGAACTTCGGAGCCGCTGCGGACCGCGATGATCAGCCGCTCGGGGCTGTCGCCTTCGGCGGCCCGGTGAATGACGTCCCGGGAGGTCCACAGGGCACGGAGGATTCCGCTGCGCCGGAGCTCGGCGACGCGCCACTCGGGAACCCTGCCGCCGAGAATCGTGGACCGGCGGACCCCGTCGGCCTCGGGGCGGGTGGCGGAGTGGGCCAGCACCCGGAAGCGGGTGTCCTCGATGGTGATGGAGCCCCCGGTGTTCTCGGCGATGGCCGAGGCGAGGGCTGCCAGCCCGCCGGCTGAGGTGTCCGCCGTGATGGCCGTGTCCCCGGCACGGCCCGTCGCGGCGTAGGAGAGCGCGGAACGCAGCAGAGTCGCGGTGTCGGTCCAGTCGGCCCAGGCCGCACGGGTGAGCAGGGCGATGCCTGACTCCTCGGCGGCGGCGAGTACTTCGGGCGCCGCGGGCACCCCCTCCGTATCGCGGAGCACTACGGCGCAGGCGCCGCGCCGGGCGGCCTCACGGACCGGGCCCGCCGCATCGGCGGAGGAGGCCGGCGGGCCGACGGCCAGCACGATGCGCTGGTCGAGTGGCTGCGCCTGCCCTTCGTCACCGACGGCCACACCGCTTACGCCGACGACGTGGTCGGCGGGCGCGAGCAACAGACGGAGTGTGCCGCCATCGTCGAACGCCAGGATCTCGCGGAGCGTGACCCCGGACTGCGGCTCCCGCTCCGGCTCGGGCACGTCGCGCCTCGTCATGGGAACCGAGCATACGAGCGACCGGCCGATGGCAGGAGTACGCCCGGTGTCCGGTCGGCAGGACAGGACCCAGGGGCGCCCGATCCGGGCTCCCTGAGGGGCGGTCACCCGGATTCGATCACCGGTCACTCGACTTCCGGGTCTTGTTCCGCGCTTCCCCCACCCCTAGGTTAAGCGTCGAGATAAGTCGATTTAATTTTCCGATAAGCAGCTGGTCGCGTCGTTGCGCGTCCGCTCGAAGTCGGAGCCCCTCAAGGAGTTGTACATGCGCATACGCCCGGCCACGCGCCGAACCACCGGATCGGTGGCGGCCCTTGCCGTCGCCGGCCTGCTGGCAGCGACCGCCGCCGCTGCCGCCCCCGCGGCGGCCGCCCCGACCGGGGGCGACGGCAAGGGCAACCACCGCGTCGAGTACTTCGCGGAACCGGGAGGCGCCGGGAAGACCGTCGAGGTCCCGGCCACCGCGCCAAGGAAGAGCGGCCGCAGCGCGAGCGCGTCCCTGAGCGCCGCCGAGGCCGCCCTGGACGGTGCGGTCGGCAGGCAGCAGGTGACCGGCTCGACCGACGACCGGCTCGACGTCGTGATCATCGGTGACGGCTACACGGCCGACCAGCAGGCCGATTTCCACGCGGATGCCACCGCCAAGTGGGCCGACATCACCGCCATCGAGCCGTACCGGAGCTACCGGAACCTGTTCAACGTCTGGACCGTCGACGCCGTCTCCAACGAGTCCGGCATCAGCGGCGACCCCGGCGCCGGCATCGTCAAGGACACCGCGCTCTCCAGCTACTTCTGGTGCGGGGACATCGAGCGCCTCGTCTGTGCCGACATCGACAAGGTGGCCTCGTACGCGGCCGAGGCTCCCGCCGCCGACCTCGTCGTTGTCATCGCCAACTCCACCAAGTACGGCGGCGCCGGCTACTCCGGTCTGCAGGCCGAGGGCTACCCCTTCGGCGGCGTGTCCACGCTCTCCTCCGACAACTCCAAGTCGAGCATGATCGCCGTTCATGAGATAGGCCACTCGGTGGGCCTCCTGGACGACGAGTACACGTACCCCTCGTACGGCACCTGGACCGGCGGTGAGACCGACGGACCCAACTCCACCACGTACACCCCCGCGCAGCTCGCCGAGAAGCGCGCCAAGTGGTATCGCTGGCTGGGCGAGAGCGACCCGACGGGCTCGACGGTCGGCACGTACGAAGGCAGCGCCTACTATCCGCTCGGCATCTACCGGCCGACCTCGACCTCGCTCATGCGTGAGCTGTCCAGCACCGAGTTCAACCTGCCGGGACGCGAGGCGATGATCGCCGGGTTCTACCGCGCGGGCAACGCACTGAGCAGCACCCTCGACACGGGCGCCGCGATCACGCACGGCCAGCGGATCCGGGTCACCCTCGCCGGCCTGGGAAGCACCGATGGCGAAGGACGCGGGTCCGGCCCGGCGGCCGGTCTCGCGCGGACAGATCTGCGCTGGTACGTCGACGGTGTCGAGAAGGTCTCCGCGCACGGCCGCACCGCCGTCACCCCGGCCTCGCTCGGCGTGCGCGCGGACGGCCGCAGCCACCGGGTGACCGCCGAGGCCGTGGACCGCACGGACGCCATCCGCGACCCCGCGGTCCACGCCCTGGCCACCGACACGCTCACCTGGACCGTCAAGGCGGCCGGGCGCCCGTAGGCAGCAGCCGGGGGCCCGGCCCCGGCCGTCAGGCGATGATCGGGACCACGGCTTCCGGCGTCAGCATCCGGAACGTGAACGACTGGTGGAAGTAGAGCCGGATGTGCGTCGCGTCGTGGTCCCGATAGCCGATGGACAGATCCTGGCCCAGGCGCAGTTCGAAGTCGCCGCCGCGGGTGGACAGCAGCACACCGCCCGCGACGGCGGGCGCCCAGAGGATCTGGTCGTCCAGCAGCCGGGCGAGATGCGTGGCCACCGGATAGCCGTGGTCGGACGTCTCGGTCGCCTCAGTGAACGCGTCGGCGCCGAGCAGCAGCCGGTACGGCCCGTCCACACCGGCCAGCCGCAGCTGGGTCAGCGCCTGGCTCACCGTGGCCGGATAGTCGCGCGCATCGGCGGGCAGCGGCAGCGGAGTGTGCGAGGAACCGTCGCGCAGGCCCGTGATCCCGGCCGCCGCGTACCCGTCGATGATGGTCATGTCCTCGGCGAACGCACAGGTCCGGGCGGCGTCCTTGACGGGCTGCCAGTCACTGTCCTCGGAGCCGCGCTCGACATCGTCCACGGCCGCCCGCGTCACCGTGAACGGTACCCGCCACTCGATCACCGGCACGGAGGTACGGGCCCGGGCGATGACATCCGGCGTCGGCGGGTCGATCTCCCGCAGATGCCCGTCACCGACCGCCGAGAACGACGGTCCCTCGGGATCCGTCACATCGACGACGCGACGGCCCGCCAGATGGCGGCTGAAGGTGCGCCGGGCCTCCTCCTCGATCTGGTCCCAGGCGGCTTCCGTGACGGGGGCGAGTTCGCGGTGGAGGTTGTTCATCACTGGGCGCTTTCTTGCAGGCTGCCGATATGCAGCGAACCGTCCCGCGCATCCGCCGGAACCGCGATCCGAGCGACCGGCGCGGACGCCGGCTGCGACAGGGATTCGGTCCCGGACAGGACGGGGGCCGGCGGCGGGGCGTCGAAGAAGTCGGCGCTGGGGGCGTAGAAGAGGGTGCCGGTGACGGCGGTCGAGAAGTCGAGAATGCGGTCGTACGTGCCCGGCGGGTTTCCGAGAAACATATTGCGGAGCATCTGTTCGGTCACGTCCGGATCGGCGGCATAACCGATGAAGTACGTGCCGAACTCGCCCTGTTCGAAACTGCCGAACGGCATGTTGGCGCGCAGGATCTCGCGCGCGGTGCCGTCCGGCGCGGTGAGGGTGTTCAATGCGACGTGGGAGTCATGGGGTTTGACGGCGTCGGGCAGCTCGACGTCTTCCAGCTTGGTGCGGCCGATGACACGCTCCTGCTCCTGCGTGCTCAGCGTGTTCCAGGACGCCAGGTCGTGGAGATACTTCTGCACGATGACATAGCTGCCGCCCGCGAAGGCGGGGTCGGCTGCGGAGCCCACGAGCGCCGCCGTCCGCGCATCGGCGCCGATCGGGTTCTCCGTCCCGTCGACGAATCCGAGCAGGTCCCGGTGGTCGAAGTACCGGAACCCCTGCGTCTCGTCGATGACCGTCACCGCCCCGCCGAGCCGGTCGAGCAGTCGGGCGGCCCACTCGTAACACACGTCCATCTGCTCGCCCCGGATGTGGAACAGCAGATCGCCCGGGGTGGCGGGGGCGTGGTGGCGCGCGCCGTGCAGCTCCTGGAACGGATGGAGCGAGGCCGGCCGGGGCCCCGCGAACAGCCGGTCCCAGGCGTCCGAGCCGAACCCGGTCACACAGGCCAGTCCGGCGTTCGGCGCCCGGAAGTCGAGGGAACGGGCGAACGCCGCAAGGTCCGGCAGCACCTCGCGTACGGCGCTCTCACCACCGGGTTCGATCGTGACGACCAGGATCAGGGCGGCGGTGGTCAGCGGCGCGACGACGGGTTGGGCGGCGGCCGGGTCCGGGACGGCGTCGGGCATGCGGCGGCTCCGAGTGGGTGGTGGCGACAGCTCGGCCGGGGCATCCCGGTGGTGCGGGACGCCGACGGTACTCGCTGCTACTTACGCATACGTGCGGCCCCGCCGCATCCCGCGGCGATCCGACCGGGCGACCGGCCGCCCCCGTCAGCCGGTGGAGACCTCCGACCGGTCGCCGCCCCAGAGCGTGTGGAACGAGCCGTCACGGTCGGTACGCCGATAGGTGTGCGCTCCGAAGAAGTCCCGCTGCCCCTGTGTGAGCGCCGCGGGCAGCCGGTCGGCGCGCACCCCGTCGTAGTACGAGAGCGCGGCGGCGAACCCGGGGGTCGGCACCCCCTGGCGCACCGCCTCGGCGACCACGGTCCGCCAGTCGTCCTGCGCCGCACCGATCTCGGCAGCGAACTGCTGGTCGGAGAGGAGACTCACCAGCCCGGGACGCGCGTCGTACGCCGCGCGGATCCGGTCCAGGAATGCGGCCCGGATGATGCATCCGGCCCGCCAGATCGCCGCCACCCCACCGAGATCGATGTTCCAGTCGTACGCCTCGCTGCCCGCCCGGATCTGGTGGAAGCCCTGCGTGTAGGAGACGATCTTGGAGGCGTACAGTGCCTGTTCGACCTGGTCGGCGAAGGCTGCCGCCCCTGCCCCGGTGAGGGGGACGGGCGACGGCCCCGGCAACTCCCGTGCGGCCTCACGGAGATCCGCGTGGCCCGACAGGGAACGGGCGAACACCGCCTCGGCGATACCGGAGACCGGCACCCCCAGATCCAGCGCGATCTGCACTGTCCAGCGGCCCGTCCCCTTCTGCTCCGCGCGGTCCTGCACGATGTCGACGAAGGGCTTGCCCGTCGCCTCGTCCGTATGGGCGAGGACCTCGGCGGTGATCTCGATCAGATACGAGTCGAGGCGGCCGGTGTTCCAGCTGCGGAATGTCTCGGCGATCTGCGCGGGGGAGTAGCCGGCCACCCGGCGCAGCAGGTCGTACGCCTCCGCGATCAGCTGCATGTCCGCGTACTCGATGCCGTTGTGGACCATCTTCACGAAATGCCCGGCGCCGTCGGGGCCGATGTGTGTGGTGCACGGGGTGCCGTCCTTCGCCTGTGCGGCGATCCTCTCCAGCAGCGGCCCCAGGGATTCGTACGACTGGGTGGAGCCACCCGGCATGATGCTCGGCCCGTTCAGCGCCCCCTCCTCGCCGCCGGAGATACCGACACCGACGAAGTGGATCCCGCGCTCCCGCAGCTCCTTCTCGCGGCGGCGGGTGTCCTCGAAGTGGGCATTGCCGCCGTCGATGATGACGTCGCCCTCCTCGAGCAGCGGGGCGAACTCCTGGATCACGGCGTCGGTCGGATCGCCCGCCTTCACCATGATGACCAGCCGACGCGGCCGCTCCAGCGCTGCCACGAACTCCTCGGGTGTGCGTGCGGCGACGAAGGTGCCCTCGTCGCCGAACTCCTTGACCAGGTCATCGGTCTTCGCGGTCGTACGGTTGTGCACCGCGACCGTAAAGCCGTTACGGGCGAAGTTCCGGGCGAGATTGCGGCCCATCACCGCGAGCCCAGTGACGCCGATCTGCGCAGTGCCGCTCATCTGTGTGCTCCTGCAATCTGTCGAGGATGCCGGGACGACCAGTATGGATACGAGAAGCGGGCACGGCCTGTTCACCCCGCCGCGCTCCGTCCACGCCGCAGCAGAACGCCCGTACGGTCGGGTGAGGAGTCGGCCGAGCCGGGCCGGTGGAACAGGGCTTTTCCGCGGGGGACAGGCCTCGCCCGTCCCCCGCCGCTGGACGCGGTGGCCCGGCACCGCTCCGGCTCTGTCGCGGCGGCACCCGGGCGCGGTCGGGTGAGGCACACGGACGCGCATCGCGGACGGCACCCGCGCCCCGGGCGATGCCGGTGCCGTCGTCCACGGCCGGACCAGCGGTCGATGGGACGTACCGTTCGAGCGGCCGGTGCGCGCCGCCGTCGACATGCCCCCGGAAGTGCGTCTGTTCATCGATAACGGCGCCAAGGGCCGGGCCGAGATGTGGTCCGGGGCCGCGGTGCGGAGGCCGCCGCGACCGCGCTCATCGGGGCGGCAGCCGCCCGGCGGCGGACGCGTCGGCCTCCTCGCTCCCCAGCGGTTCGTGCGGGCGCCCGCATGTGCCAGGGCAGTGCCACCGCTCTGCCGGCACCCCAGCCAGAGAGCGCTCTCCCGCTTCCTGGGATCGAGCGTCTTCCGCAGGCGTCACCCCCGTTGATGAACTGCGGTCCGAGGTACGCCCGTTTCGTGCGTGACAGGCGGGTTCTCGGCTGAGCCCTTGTCATCACCCTTTGCCTGCACATAAGTTGGCCGCTTTGGACGTGTCCTACAGCCAGTGGGGGAGCCAAGTCATGGCCGCGAACGGACGGCACCGCAAATACCGGCCCAGCCGCATCAACCGTGCCTCGCTGACGGTCACGGCAGGCGGTGCGGGCATCGCGCTCCCGCTCATCAGCGCAGCTTCGGCGGGCGCCGCGTCGACGGATGTCTGGGAGAAGGTCGCCGCCTGCGAGTCCACCAACAACTGGCACATCAACTCGGGCAACGGACACTTCGGCGGGCTGCAGTTCACCCGGTCGACCTGGGCGGCTTACGGCGGCACCGCCTACGCGCCGCGCGCCGATCTGGCCACCAAGGCACAGCAGATAGCCATTGCGGAGAAGGTACTGGAGGCGCAGGGCCCCGGTGCCTGGCCGACCTGCTCCACCCGGGCGGGCCTGACACGGGGCGGCGCCCCCGACGTCAAGCCGCAGGCGGAGCGGACCGGCGGTCCCGTCGACACCTCCTCGAAGGGGACTCCCACCCCGAAGAAGGCGAAACCGAAGGCCGATAAGGCACCCGCACCCGTCACGCCGACCACGGTGCCCGGCAAGCGCGAGTCGTACACCGTTGGGCGCGGCGACTCGCTCTCCGCGATCGCGTCGACCGAGCGCGTGAGGGGCGGCTGGCAGCATCTCTACGCGGCCAACCGCAAGGTGGTCGGCGACGACCCGGACCTGATCCTCCCCGGCCAGCGGCTCACCCTGGACGCGGCCCGGACCCCGAAGCCCGCTTCGAAGACCGGCCTCAAGCCGGGCGCGTCCACCGGACCGCAGCAGAAGACGAAGCCGCGTCGACCGGCGGAACCGAAGCACGAACAGGCGGAACCACAGCACCAGGCGGCGAAACCGCACCACACGACTGAGGCGAGGCCGCACCAGGCGGCAAAGACTCACCCCAGGAAGGCCGGGCGGGCCGAGAAGCACTCCGGGCTCACCGCCCCGGTGGCGGCGACCCGCATCGGCACCTCCTACCACCAGGCCGGTTCCTGGGCGAGTGGCTATCACACGGGCATCGACTTCCCCGTCCCCACCGGCACTTCGGTCAAGGCGGTGGCCTCCGGCACGGTCGTGTCGGCGGGCTGGGCGGGAGCGTACGGCTACGAGATCGTCATCCGGCACAGCGACGGCAAGTACAGCCAGTACGCGCACCTGTCCGCGCTCCATGTGCGCGAGGGCCAGCACATCAGCGGCGGTCAGCGCATCGCCCGCTCGGGCTCCACGGGCAACGTCACCGGACCCCATCTGCACTTCGAGATGCGTACCGGCCCCGGCTATGGCTCCGACATCGACCCCGTGACCTACCTCAGGGCGGGCGGCGTCAGCGTCTGAACGCTGCCGAGCGGTTGCGTGGAGTCATCGGGCTCGGCGGCCGACAGGGCACGTCGTCCCGAACCGGTGCGCGGCAGCGGCGCGGGGCCGAACCACACCCGACGCGCCCGACGACTCCTCAGGGTCACCGGCACCGTCACCGGCGGCGGGAGCAGCGAGGGAAGCGAATCGGCAGCGGCCGAGCCGGACACGGCGGGCGTGCCCCGGGGAGGCTCCGCCTGCGGCTGATGCCCGGCCGGTGCCCCCGCGAACTCCGCCGCACTGGCGGACTCGGCGGCCCTTTCCGCGCTCTCCGGGGCACCTGCCATGTCCTCCGCGGCAACCCCGGCATCCATCTCCGGCACATCCGCGCCGATCCCCATGACCCGCTGATTCTCGCGCTGCTCCGCGCTCATCCGCTCCGTGGTCAGCAGGATCAGCCCGCCCGCGGCCACCACGCCGCACGCGAGCGCCAGCACCGTGCCCGCCGTGCCGTGCCGGAACTCCTCGCCGAACAGCGTGATGCCGACCGCCGCCGCGATCACCGGGTTCACGACGGTCACCGTCGCGAGCGGAGCGGTGAGGCCGGCGCCCCGGTACGCGGCCTGGGCCAGCAGCAGTCCGGCCCCTGCCAGCGCCGCGATCACCAGGAGCGAGGGCAGCCCCGCGCCCACGGCACCCGAGGTCCACTCCATCGCCTCCGTCTTCGTGAACACGGAGGCGATACCGAACGCGACACCCGCCGCACCGGCCAGCACCACGCTCCGTACCACCGGCTTCTGCACGCCCTTCGAGACCACGAGGAGCAGCGCCACCGCACCGAACGTCACGGTTGCGAGCATGAACTGCTCCGACCCGTCCAGCGTGTGCGACTCGCCGCTGCCGGTGAGCGCGAGCAGACCCGCCAGACCGGCCGTCGCCATGATCGCGCCGCGCCAGGCAGTCGCCCCGGCCCGGCGGCGTACGAAGAGGGCAGCCATCGGCAGGGCGAAGACGATCGTCAGCGCACCGAGCGGCTGCACCAGGCTGAGCGGGCCGTACGCCAGTGCCAGCACGTGCAGCACCGCACCCACACCGTTCAACGCCACCGCCACCCACCACACGCGGTTGCGCAGAGGGGTGAGCGAGCGGCCGTCTCCGGCCGTGGCGACGCGCTCCTGGACGATTGCCCCGGCCGCGTACGCGACCGCGGAGACCAGTGACAGCAGCACCGACAGTGCGAGGAAACTCATGTGCACCACGATGGCCCTTCAAAGCCGCCGAGTCGTCGTCCTTGAGACTGCGATCCGACGTACTGCTTTGGTAGTACGGCAGTGGTCCGCGTGTCCTCCTCCCGACGGTAGTCCTCCTTCCGTCGGCCCTCAGGACGATCATCCCGCAGCGATACGGTGAACGGCGAGCCGCGGTACCCGGGATGCCCGCGATGTCACCAGGAGTGATCGATGGAACCCGCGCAGGAACAGCGCATGGAGCAGGCGGACGCGGCCTCGCCGGGCGGCTTCTTCGCCCTGCGCGGCACACCGGTACCCGGTGGCGCACACCGCCCGCTGGCCCGGCTGTACGCGGGAGAGACGGCATCGCTCACAGCCCGTATCGACGCCGTCGCCACCGCGCTCCGTACCCCGGAGCGCAGAGTGGCCGCGTCCGTCGCTCACCTGGGCCTGGCCGCCCGTCTCTGGTCCACCGCCCTGGGGCCGGCAGCCATGAGGGGCCGCTTCCCCGATCTGTCCCCCGGGGCGCTCCACTGGGACCCGCAGCGCCCCGCCCCCGACGATCTGTGGCACGAGCCGGTCGCCATGCTGCCCGGCACCGCGGACCGGATCCGCGAGGTCGTCCAGTTCGGGCATCTCGTACCCCTGGCGGAGGCGATCCGCCAGGACGGACACCTCGCTCCGCGGCTGCTCTGGGGCAACGCGGGATCGGCCCTGGCCGGAGCGCTCCGCGAACTGATCGCCTGGGCGCGGACGCACCACCGCCCGGACGTCGCGCAACGGGCCCGCGCCCTGGTCGCCGAACTCTTCGACCACCCGGATCTGCGCACCACCGGCTCCCCGCACACCCCAGCGTTCCGCAGACGCAGCTGCTGCCTCTACTACCGGTGCCCGGGCGGGGGCCTCTGCGGGGACTGCGTCCTCGACCGCAAACCGGGACCCTCTGCGGACTCCGCCCCCCGGTGATCGACCGGCGCGCCGACACAGACGTCGTGACGGCGTCGCAGGCCGTCACGCCCCTTCGACCGGCTCCTTCCGCGCCCGCGACGCCTCGCGGCCCCGCTTGGGCAGCCGGAGCTCGACCTCTCGGCGGCTAGGGCGTGTTTCGAAAGTCCCGCCTGCCTGGCGACGTCTGGCACGCACGCTCGCTGCGTTGTCGGGCTCGCCCCGATACGCCCAGTATCGGGG
>NZ_JBEZKL010000093.1:0-29709 GCF_040704695.1 Streptomyces sp. NPDC048411 | reverse complement strand
ACCGTAATATGGGGTTGACGGGTGGTGAGATAGACCACCCGGTCTGGTTTTGGTACCCGGGGCGCCCCCCTTCCGTACAAGCGCCGCCCGATCAGCCGTGCGTACGCAGCAGCGTCCGCATCGTCCGCATGGCCACCGACAGGTTCGCCAGGTCGAACGCGTCCGACCCCTGGATCTCATCCAGTGTGGAGCGCGAACGCGTCAGGATCGCCGCGTTCTTCTCCTCCCACGCCTCGAACCGCTCCGGAGGCGTCGACGTCCCGTTGCCCACGCTCAGCACATCCGCGGTGAGCGCGGCATGCGCGGCGTACAGGTCCTCACGGATGGAGGCACGGGCCATGGACTGCCAGCGGTCGCTCCGCGGCAGCTCGATGATCCGGTCCATCAGCTGGGTGATGCCCAGCCGGTCCGCGAGGTCGTAGTAGACCTCGGCGACGGCGAGCGGGTCCTTGCCGACGCGCTCCGCGATCGCCACGATGTCGAGCGCCGGGAAGGCGGAGGAGAACCCGGCGACGCGCTGCGCCAACTCGTCCGGAACGCCCGCCTCGGTGAGCTCTTCCAGGATCGACTGGTACCACTCCTCGTCGGCGCCCTTCAGCATCTTGGGCAGCTCGGCCCAGACCTGGTCGACGCCGTCCTTGAAGAAGCCGATCGTCCCCGCGATCTCCAGCGGCTGCGGCCGGTTGCCGAGCAGCCAGCGCGAACCGCGCTCGACGAGCCGGCGCGAGTGCAGCCTGATCCGGGTCTGCACATCGGCGGCGACCTTGTTGTCGAGCGCCTCGACGGCGTCCCACACCTGGCCCAGGCCGAAGATCTCGCGGGCTGCGGCCTGCGCCCGCACGATCTCCTCGATCGATGCGCCGGTCTCTTCCCGCAGCCGGTGCAGGAAGGTCGAACCACCGGTGTTCACCGTGTCGTTGACCAGCACCGTGGTGATGATCTCGCGGCGCAGCGCGTGTCCGTCGACCGCCTCGGGGAACTGCGCGCGCAGCTGATCCGGGAAGTAGGCGTACAGCAGCTTCTGCAGGTACGGGTCGTCCGGCAGGCTGGTCCGGATCAGCTCGTCGGATGCGGTGATCTTCGTGTAGGCCAGCAGTACGGCGAGCTCGGGCTGGGTGAGCCCCTTGCCGCTGTTCAGCAGCTCCCGGATCTGCCGGTCGGTGGGCAGGAACTCCAGCGCGCGGTCCAGGTGCCCGTCGCGGCCCAGGCGGCGCATGAAGCGCTGCTGGGCGTGGAGCAGGGAGGCGGACTGGGTGACGGAGTTGGCGAGCGCGGTGTTCTGCGCGTAGTTGTTGCGCAGCACCAGACGGCCGATCTCGTCGGTCATGTCCGCAAGCAGCTTGTTGCGCTGCTTGACGGTCATGTCGCCGTCCCGGACCAGCCCGTTGAGCAGGATCTTGATGTTCACCTCGTGGTCGGAGGTGTCCACACCGGCGCTGTTGTCGATCGCGTCGGTGTTGATCCGGCCGCCGCCCCGGGCGAACTCGATCCGGCCGAGCTGGGTCGCGCCGAGGTTGCCGCCCTCGCCGACGACCTTGGCCCGCAGGTCCTGGCCGTTGACGCGAATCGCGTCGTTGGCCTTGTCGCCGACGTCCGGGTTCGACTCGGCCGACGACTTGATGTACGTACCGATGCCGCCGTTCCACACCAGGTCGACGGGCGCCTTGAGGATGGTCTGCATCAGGTCGGCGGGCGTCATCTTGGTGACCCTCGACTCGATGCCGAGCGCCTCGCGGACGTGCGCGTTGACCGGGATCGACTTCGCGGTACGGGGGTGGATGCCACCGCCCGCGGAGAGCAGGTCCTTGCTGTAGTCGGCCCAGGAGCTGCGCGGCAGGTCGAAGAGGCGGCGCCGCTCGGCGTACGAGGTGGCGGCGTCCGGGGTCGGGTCGAGGAAGATGTGCCGGTGGTCGAACGCGGCGACGAGCCGGATGTGCTCGGAGAGCAGCATGCCGTTGCCGAACACGTCACCGGACATGTCGCCGACGCCGACGACCGTGAAGTCCTCGGTCTGGGTGTCGTGGCCGAGCTCGCGGAAGTGCCGCTTCACGGACTCCCAGGCGCCGCGGGCGGTGATGCCCATGCCCTTGTGGTCGTAACCGGCGGAACCACCGGAGGCGAACGCGTCGCCGAGCCAGAAGCCGTACCCGACGGCGACCTCGTTGGCGATGTCGGAGAAGCTCGCGGTGCCCTTGTCGGCGGCGACGACGAGGTACGTGTCGTCCTCGTCGTGGCGCACGACGTCGACGGGCGGCACGACCTCGCCGGCCACCAGGTTGTCGGTGATGTCGAGCAGCGCCGAGATGAATGTCCGGTACGAGGCGATGCCCTCGGCCATCCAGGCGTCACGGTCGACGGCCGGGTCCGGCAGCTGCTTGGCGACGAAGCCGCCCTTGGCGCCGACCGGCACGATGACGGTGTTCTTCACCATCTGCGCCTTGACCAGGCCGAGGATCTCCGTCCGGAAGTCCTCCCGTCGGTCCGACCAGCGCAGACCACCGCGGGCGACCTTGCCGAAGCGCAGGTGGACACCCTCGACGCGCGGCGAGTACACCCAGATCTCGAACGCCGGGCGGGGCGCCGGAAGGTCCGGAATGGCCTGCGGGTCGAACTTCATCGAGACGTACGCGTGCGGCTTGCCGCCGTCCGACATCTGGAAGAAGTTCGTGCGCAGGGTCGCCTTGATGACGGTGAGGAAGGACCGCAGGATCCGGTCCTCGTCGAGCGAGGCGACCTGGTCGAGCGCCCCGTCGAGCTCTTCGAGGAGACCGTCGGTCAGCTCCGTGCCGGCGCTCTGCCGACCGGGCGACATCCGGGCCTCGAAGAGGGAGATCAGCAGCCGGGTGGTGTGGACGTTGTTACGGAGGGTGTCCTCCATGTAGTCCTGGCTGAAGGTCGAACCGGCCTGCCGCAGGTACTTCGCGTAGGCGCGCAGCACCATCGCCTGCCGCCAGTTCAGACCCGCGCCGAGCACCAGGGAGTTGAAGCCGTCGTTCTCGGCCTGTCCGGTCCACACCGCGGCGAACGCGTCCTGGAACCGGTCGCGGGCGTCGTCGGCGAGGTAGGTGCCGCTGCCGTTGACCTGCGGCATCCGCAGCCCGAAGTCGTAGATCCAGGCGTGCGTACGGTCCGCGCAGCGCAGCTCGTACGGACGCTCGTCGACGACCTCGACCCCGAGCCGCTGAAGCGCGGGGAGAACGGCGGAGAGGGAAACCTGCTCACCCGTCCGGTAGATCTTGAAGCGGCGCTCACCGGGGCCGGCGCCGACCGGCTCGTACAGGCTGAGCGCGAAGTCCTTCTCGTCCTTCTTCAGCGCTTCGAGGTGGACCAGGTCGGCGACGGCGGCACGCGGCGTGTGGTCGGCCTTGTAGCCCTCGGGGAACGAGTGACCGTAGTGGCGCAGCAGCTCGGCGGCGCGCTCCTCACCGCACTCGGCGGTCAGCGCCTCCTGGAAGCCGTCGGCCCAGGAACGGGCGGCCTCGACGAGACGCGCCTCGATGCGGTCGACCTCGGCGCCGGTCAGGTCGGGCAGCTCGGTACCGGGCGCGACACGCACGACGAAGTGCAGCCGGGAAAGGATCGACTCGGTGTTCCAGGCGGTGAAGTCGACGCTGGTGCCGGCGAGCTCCTCCTTCAGGATGTCGATCAGCCGCAGCCGCACACCGGTGGTGTAGCGGTCGCGCGGCAGGTAGACGATCGCGGAGTAGTAGCGCCCGTACTCGTCCTGACGGAGGTAGAGGCGCAGCCGGCGCCGCTCCTGGAGGTACAGCACGGACGTCACGATGGAGCGCAGCTGGTCGACGGAGGTCTGGAAGAGCTCGTCGCGCGGGTACGTCTCCAGGATCTGCAGCAGATCGCGTCCGTCGTGGCTGTTGGGCGAGAAGCCCGCGCCCTCCAGCACCTCGGCGACCTTGCGGCGGATGACGGGCACCCGGCGCACGGACTCGGTGTAGGCGGCGGACGAGAACAGTCCGAGGAAGCGGCGCTCACCGATGACATTGCCGTCGGTGTCGAACTTCTTCACGCCGACGTAGTCGAGGTAGCTGGGGCGGTGCACGGTCGACCGGCTGTTCGCCTTGGTGAGGATCAACAGCTTGTGCTCGCGGGCCTTGGCACGGGCGTCGGCGGGCAGCCGCTCGAAGGACGGGCTGACCGGGTGCGCCTCGTCCTCGCTGTGATGCGGGTCGGAGCGCAGGATGCCGAGGCCGGTGCCGGGGACGGCGACCAGTGCGTCGCTGTCCTTCAGCTCGTACTCGCGGTAGCCGAGGAAGGTGAAGTGGTCGGCGGAGAGCCAGCGCAGCAGCTCCCGGGCCTCGTTCACCTCTTCGTCGGCGAGCTCGTCGAGCGGCTCGCCGGGCAGGTCGTCGGCGATGCGCAGCGCGGCGTCGCGCATCTTGTCCCAGTCCTCGACGGTCTCCCGTACGTCGGACAGCACGCGGAGCAGATCCAGGGAGATCTGCTTCAGGTCGGAGCGGTCGGTCTCGCGGTCGATCTCGACGTGGATCCAGGACTCGACGAGCGCGTCGTGCGGCAGCGCGTGCGTGGTCCCCTTGGCCCCGTTGGCGCCCTTGCGGCCCTGCTGGCCGACAGTGAGGCCATTGCCCTCGGCGAGGACCTCGATGAGCTTGCCGGTGACATCGCGACGGACAACGACCTGCGGGTGGATCACGACATGGATGCCGCGCCCCTGCCGGGACAGCTCATTGGTGACGGAGTCGACCAGGAACGGCATGTCGTCGGTGACGACCTCGACGACGGAGTGGCTGCAGGTCCAGCCGTTCTCCTCGACGGTCGGGGTGTGCACCCGGACATTCGCGGTGCCCTGCGGGCGGTTCTCCGCGAGCCGGTAGTGGGAGGAGGCAGCACCGAAGACATCGACCGGGTCGCGGCCGACGAGGTCCTCCGGAGCGGTGTGCAGGTAGTAGCGCTGGAGGTACGAGAGCAGCACGTCCGGGCCCGGACGCTCGCCCTGCCCGGCACCGGTGGCGTCGGCCCCGGTGCCCTCAACGTGCACCCGGGGGGTACCGCCCGGGCCGCCGACACCACCGCCCGGACTGTTGTCAGCTACCCGTGCCGCCCGTGCGAGCAGCTCGGCCTTGGCTTCGTCCAGCTTGGTCTGCATGTCCTCTGGCTCCTGTCGCGCGCCGTTGCGTGACGTAGGTGAAAAAAGCGACGTACCGCCACGACACGGGGTTTCCGGTCTGAGACGACGCTATGCCGCTACGAGAGATGCCCGGGACCATATCGGCCATTTTCGGCAGCGGGTCCGGGACGAGGGGATCAGTGATCGCCCGGGCACGGTGGCACTCCGGGCGCAGGCCGGGGGCTTCGCTGCCCCCGAGGCGTATCGCGCTGATCACGGGTCCAGGCTATCTCGCCCGTACCCGGAACCGTCATGAGCCGTATGTGTACAAAAGAAGGTCCCGAACTTTGACACTCTGGACAGCGCGCAACGGGCAGATGCACGCTTGACGCAGACGTCCGCGCGAGGGGAGCCCGCACCATGGCACCGAAGGTCCTGATCGTCACCGGCGACGCCGCCGAGTCCCTGGAAGTCCTGTACCCGTACCAGCGGCTGCGCGAGGAGGGGTACGACGTCCATATCGCGGCCCCCGCCCGCAAGACGCTCCGCTTCGTCGTCCACGACTTCGAGCCCGGCTTCGACACGTACACCGAGAAGCCCGGCTACACCTGGCCGGCCGACCTGGCGTTCTCCGAGGTCGACGCCGGAGACTACGCCGCCCTGGTCATCCCGGGCGGACGCGCCCCCGAGTACCTGCGCAACGACGCCGAGCTCCGCAAGATCCTCAAGGCCTTCTTCGACTCGGACAGGCCGGTCGCCCAGATCTGTCACGGCCCTCTGCTGACGGCGGCGATCGGCGAACTGGGCGGCCGCCGCGTCACGGCCTACCCCGCGCTGGAACTCGACATGCAGGCGGCCGGTGCCACCTTCGAGGACCACGAAGCGGTGGTGGACGGCACCCTGATCTCGTCCCGCGCCTGGCCGGACCACTCGGCGTGGATGCGCGAGTTCCTGAAGGTCCTGCGCACGAAGGCCCCGGCGAACTGAAGCCCGGGCGGGCTGGGGCCTCGCCGAGCCGGAACGTCGCCGAAGAAACCCCTCAGCCTCCCGCCGGCCCCCGCCGGACCCCTCCGGGCGCCCCTCAGCCGGTCATCTGCTCGGCAAGCTCCACAGCCTCGGCCAGACTGTCCACCACCGGCACGCCGGCCGCCTCCAGGCTGGCCCGGCTGTGCGACCCCCCGGTATAGAGCACCGCCCCCGCACCGACATGCGCCGCGGCCAGCGCGTCGTCCACCGCGTCGCCGATGACCACCGTGCGCTCGGGCGATATCCCGTCCAGAGCGGAAAGGTGCCGCTCCATGTGCTGCGCCTTGCTGCCGCCGGACGGCCCGGTGCGGCCGTCGACCCGAGTGAAGTGCCGCTCGATCCCGTACCCCCGGACCACCGGCACCAGCTGCTCGTGGACATACATGCTCAGGAGCGACTGGCTGCGCCCGGCGAGCTGCCACTGCGCCAGCAGCTCCGCGGCCCCCGCGGTCAGCCCGCAGGCGACCCGCTGCTCGGTGTAGTACCGGTGGAAGATCCCGTCCATCCGCTCCCACTCGGCCTCGGTCGGCAGCCGGCCCATCAGCCGCTCGTAGAAGCGGGGGATCGGGATGCAGTACATCTCCCGGTACTGCTCCAGCGTGAGCGGCTCCAGGCCGACCTCGGCGAACGCGGCATTCGTCGCGCCGACGACCGCGTCGTTGTCGTCGAGCAGTGTGCCGTTCCAGTCCCAGACCAGATGCGTGCGGTGCTTCCCGTGTGTCCCCATGGAGAGAAAGTACCTGCCGGGTACGACAACGGGTCAGTCGGTCAGATACGGGTCAGCCGATCAGGTTGGGAATCTCCTGCACCCCGAACCAGAGCAGTTCGTGGTCCTCGGCACCGTCCACGGTGAACTGCGCGTCGTCGTCCCCGAGGTCCGCCGCGCCGAGCACCGCGGCGGCCGCCGCCACGTCCTTCTCCGCGTCGTCCGCGTCGACATGCACTGCGGCCGCCTTCTTGAGCGCCACCGCGGACGCGATCCGCACCTCGCCGAGCGACGAGGGATCGAGGCTGTGGTCGGGGTCGGCGACGGCTTCCCCGTCCGGTACGTCGACGGCGACGACCACGCGCCTGCGGACGGCACCCGGGTCCCCGGCGATCATCCGCAACGAGGCGGACGCGGCCCGGTTGAGCGCCGCGTACTCCAACTCCTCGATGTCGTCGGAGACGTACCACTCGCGGAGCGCGGGAGTGACCGCGTACGCGGTCAGCGGACCGGGGCCGACCTCGCCCGCCCGGTGCGCCGCTGCGAGACCGGAGAGGGTCAGGGGGACGTACACGCGCATGGCTGGCCGCTTTCGTAGTCGGAAGACGCTCTCAGGATACGTGCGACGTCCCCCATCGGGGTTACGGGTACGACCTCCGGCCCGTCCACCCCACGCGCGCAATTCACCCCTCACAACGCCCCCACGCACGTTGCGAAACCTCGCCCGTCACCCGGATAGGTGAACCTCTGGGACCACACCCGGCGCCCCGACGGTGCTTGCGGCCGCGTACGCCACCGCCGTAGAAGATCCCCAGCAGAAGTTACTGCCCGGTAGATAACCGGGCCTCGGATCAACGGGGGCAATGAACGATGAGCGTGAACAGGACCCGGCCCGCCGGACGTCACGACCAGCGCAGGCCCGAAGCCGTACCGGCGCAGCGCCGCCGGACAGCGCAGCGGATGCGCCCGCACCACTGGTTCGCGGAACGCCTCCTCGCGGTTCTCAGCGGCCAGCGACCGGTCCACTGGATGCTCGGCCACACGATCGGCGAGGCCTACGACCAACTGGCCGAACTGGCCCCGGCAACCCCGCTCAGGGCCCGCGGGGTCCGCCCGGTGGTACGCCGCTGCCACGGCGCCCAGCCCGCACCGGGAGTGGTGGAAGCGTACGCGAGCATCGCGGCGGGCGAAGAGGTACGCGCCATGGCCTTCCGCCTGGAACAGGGCCCGGACCTGCGCTGGCGCTGCGCAGCGGTAGAGCTGGGCGGCACCAAGTCCGGCAGCTGAGGCGAGACCCCGGCACCCACCACTCGCAGCACAGCGCGACCCCAGCAGCGATCCCCGAGCCCGTCCGGCGCTTCACGCCCTAGGCGTTCTGTCCACGGAGGTTGGTGACGGGGTTCACGGTGGGGTGATCTTGAACGAGTGAGGGCCTTCCGGGTTCGGTGTGGATTGCGACATCACCACCGACCAGCAGAAGGCCCTCATGCCCCACCGTAATGCACCCCTGACCGAGACCGGACGCCTGCGTCTGGCCCGCTGCGTCGTCGAGGACGGCTGGACCCTGCGCCGGGCTGCCGAACGCTTCCAGGTCTCGCCCACGACGGCTCAGCGGTGGGCCGGCCGCTACCGCGAGCTGGGCGAGGCAGGCATGACCGACCGGTCCTCGCGCCCGCACCACAGCCCGCGCCGGACCCCGACCCGTACCGAGCGGCGCATCATCAAGGTCCGCCTCCTGCGCCGGTGGGGACCGGCCCGCGTCCCCAACCCAATCCGGTATTAGCGGTGCTCGGTGGCCGGGCAGCGTCGGGTGAAGACACCTGTCCCCAACACGGTCCTACAGGCCTTCCGTGAGAGCGGTGCTTCCCGGCACATCCTGGTCACCGCAGTGCCGCCGAGCGGCGGTCACGGGGGCGCCGGGCGGATGCCTTCGTCTGACCGGGCGTTGATGCCTCGAAGCAGATCGGTGGCGTTCTGCGTCCTCGTGGCCGTCAACACTGTCGCCTTGATCACTCGTTGGTGTTGGTGGTGTGAGCCCGCCGCACGGTGACCTCTCGATACGCCCGAGCCGTCTGAGCTCCCGCATAGACCGAGGCCCGTGGGGTGAGCTGGTGCCACGAACGGCTACTGAGGTGGCGGACCGGCCTTCGTGTCGAGTCCTGGGATGAGGTCGCTGCGTGGCCCGCATGTGCTCGTGACCAGCACGAACTTCTGCGCCATGGGGAGGAACATCTTGATTTACTGCGGCATCGACTGGGCGGAACGCACACATGACGTCGCTCTGGTCGACGACGGCGGCCAGTTACTGGCCAAGCGGCACATCACCGATGACGCGGCCGGTTACAAGATCCTTCTGGGCCTGCTTGCCGAGCATGGCGACACCGAGGAGAACCCGATCCCGGTCGCGATCGAGACCTCCCGCGGCCTGCTGGTCGCGGTGCTCAGGACGGGCAAGCGCAAGGTATTCGCGATCAACCCGATGGCCGCCGCCCGCTACCGCGACCGGCACAGCGTCTCGCGCAAGAAGTCCGACCCAGGCGACGCTTTCGTGCTGGCGAACATCCTGCGCACCGACATGCACGCCCACCGGCCGCTGCCGCAGGACAGCGACCTGGCCCGCGCCGTCACCGTCCTGGCCCGCGCCCAGCAGGACGCCACCTGGAACCGCCAGCAGATCGCCAACCAGCTCCGGTCCCTGCTGCGCGAGTACTACCCGGCCGCGCTGGTGGCCTTTGAGCCCTGGAAGAACGGCCTCTGCCGCTCAGAGGCACTTGAGATCCTCAAAGCGGCTCCGACACCATCCCGCGCGGCTTCCCTGACGCGCACGCAGGTGCAGGCCGCGCTCAAGCGAGCCGGCCGCCAACGCGGCATCGCAACACAAGCCGACCGGCTTCGAGAGGTGTTCCGTGCCGACTGGGCCCACCAGCCACCCGCGGTCGAAGACGCGCTTGGCCAGCAGATGCTTGCCCTTGTGGTCCAGCTTGAGGCCGCCTGCACAGCCGCCGACAACCTGGCCAAGGCGGTGGAGGAGGCGTTCCCTCAGCACCCGGACGCTGAGATCATCCTCAGTTTCCCCGGCCTTGGCGTCCAGCTCGGCGCCCGGGTGCTGGCCGAGATCGGCGACGACCACACCCGGTTCGCCGACGCCCGCGGCCTCAAGGCATACGCGGGCTCCTCGCCCATCACCAGGGCCTCGGGCAAGAAGTCGAGCATCACTCGGCGGTGGGTGAAGAACGACCGGCTCAACCACGCCGGCTACCTCTGGGCCTTCTCCGCCATTACCGCTTCACCCGGCGCCAAAGCCCACTGCCGAAGGCGCGGCGACGACCACGGAGACTGGCACGCTGCCGGCCAGAGAAACCTTTTCAACCGTATGCTCGGCCAGCTCTACCACTGCCTCCAGCACCGCGAGCTGTTCGTCGAACAAACCGCCTTCCCCATCGAACTCGCTGCCGCCGCTTGACGAGTTAGAACCCTGAGGTGTCTCACGGGTCAGTACACCTAGCGGGGCCTGCGCGAGCAGGCCCTTCCGGCCCGTCCGGCGCGTGAGGGCAGAACGGCCGCCAGGCGGCCCCGGCACCCCAGCCCGCCCCCGCACACGGCTGGGGCCGGACACCCCTCGGTGCCCGGCCCCAGCCGCCGTACAAAGCAAACTCACGCCCGCAGGACGCAGGCGCAGCCGCACCTACTTCTTCCGGCGCCGCCCCCCGCCACCGCTCTTCTGCGCCTTGCGCCGCTCCGCCCGGGTGAGCCCGTCCGACTCCGACCCGGCCCCACCGTCACCGTTGGCGAAGTCGCCCTCGACGACACCGCCCTCCCCGTCCACCGTGGGGGCCGAGAAGTGCAGCCGGTCCGGCCGCTGCGGAGCGTCGAGCCCCTTGGCGCGGATCTCCGGACGCGCCGCAGCCGGAACCGTGGCGTCCTCCTTGGCCAGCGAGGTCCGCTCGGCCGCGTCCTGCACCGGAACCTCCTCGACCTGCTGGTCGACCTGGACCTCCAGGTTGAACAGGTAGCCGACGGACTCCTCCTTGATGCCCTCCATCATGGCGTTGAACATGTCGAAGCCCTCGCGCTGATACTCGACCAGCGGGTCCTTCTGCGCCATGGCCCGCAGGCCGATGCCCTCCTGGAGGTAGTCCATCTCGTAGAGGTGCTCACGCCACTTGCGGTCCAGGACGGACAGCACGACGCGCCGCTCCAGCTCACGCATGATGTCCGAGCCGAGCTGCTTCTCGCGCTCGTCGTACTGCTCGTGGATGTCGTCCTTGATGGACTCCGCGATGAAATCGGCGGTGATCCCGGCCCGGTCCCCGGTCGCGTCCTCCAGCTCTTCGACAGTGACCTTCACCGGGTAGAGCTGCTTGAACGCGCCCCACAGCCGGTCGAGGTCCCACTCCTCGGCGAAGCCTTCGGCGGTCTCCTGCCGGATGTAGTCGTCGATGGTGTCGTCCATGAAGTGGCGGATCTGCTCCTGCAGGTCCTCGCCCTCCAGGACGCGACGACGCTCGCCGTAGATGACCTCGCGCTGCCGGTTGAGCACCTCGTCGTACTTCAGGACGTTCTTACGCGTCTCGAAGTTCTGCTGCTCGACCTGCGACTGCGCCGACGCGATCGCCCGCGTCACCATCTTATTCTCGATCGGCACGTCGTCCGGCACGTTCGCCATCGACATCACGCGCTCGACCATCTGCGCCTTGAACAGCCGCATCAGGTCGTCGCCGAGCGAGAGGTAGAAGCGGGACTCGCCCGGGTCGCCCTGACGGCCGGAACGACCGCGCAGCTGGTTGTCGATACGCCGCGACTCGTGCCGCTCCGTACCGAGGACGTACAGCCCGCCGAGCTCCTTGACCTCTTCGAACTCCGCCCTGACGGCCTGCTCGGCCTTCTCCAGCGCGGCGGGCAGCGCGGCCGCCCACTCCTCGACGTGATCGACGGGGTCGAGACCGCGCTGGCGCAGCTCCGCCTCGGCGAGGTCGTCGGGGTTGCCGCCGAGCTTGATGTCCGTACCACGGCCGGCCATGTTCGTCGCCACCGTGACCGCGCCCTTGCGGCCGGCCTGGGCAACGATCGTCGCCTCACGGTCGTGCTGCTTGGCGTTGAGGACCTCGTGCTGCACACCGCGCTTGGAGAGCTGCTGCGAGAGGTACTCGGACTTCTCGACCGAGGTGGTGCCGACCAGGATCGGCTGGCCCTTCTCGTGCTTCTCGGCGATGTCGTCGACGACCGCGGCGAACTTCGCGACCTCGGTCCGGTAGATCAGGTCCGACTGGTCGGCGCGGACCATCGGCCGGTTCGTCGGGATCGGCACGACGCCGAGCTTGTAGATCTGGTGGAACTCGGCGGCCTCGGTCATCGCCGTACCGGTCATGCCGGACAGCTTGCTGTAGAGGCGGAAGAAGTTCTGCAGGGTGATCGTGGCAAGGGTCTGGTTCTCGTCCTTGATGTCCACCCCTTCCTTCGCCTCGATCGCCTGGTGCATGCCCTCGTTGTAGCGGCGGCCGGCGAGGATACGGCCGGTGTGCTCGTCGACGATCATGACTTCGCCGTCGATGACGACGTAGTCCTTGTCCTTCTTGAAGAGTTCCTTGGCCTTGATGGCGTTGTTGAGGTATCCGACGAGCGGGGTGTTCACCGACTCGTAGAGGTTGTCGATGCCGAGCCAGTCCTCGACCTTCGCGACACCGGGCTCGTGGATCGCGACGGTCCGCTTCTTCTCGTCGACCTCGTAGTCGCCGGTCTCCTCGATGCCCTTGAGCGGATTGCCCGCCTCGCCTTTCTTGAGGCGCGTGACCAGCTTGGCGAAGTCGCCGTACCACTTGGTCGCCTGATCGGCCGGGCCGGAGATGATCAGCGGCGTACGGGCCTCGTCGACGAGGATCGAGTCGACCTCGTCGACCACCGCGAAGTTGTGGCCGCGCTGGACGAGCTCGTCCGCGGACCACGCCATGTTGTCGCGAAGGTAGTCGAAGCCGAACTCGTTGTTCGTGCCGTACGTGATGTCGCAGGCGTACTGCTCACGTCGCTGGGCCGGCGTCATGTTCGCGAGGATGCAGCCGACGGTCAGGCCCAGGAACTTGTGGACCCGGCCCATCATCTCGGAGTCACGCTCGGCCAGATAGTCATTGACCGTGATCAGGTGCACGCCCTTACCGGAGAGCGCGTTGAGATACGCGGGCAGGGTGCCGACGAGGGTCTTGCCCTCACCGGTCTTCATCTCGGCCACATAGCCGAGGTGCAGCGCCGCGCCACCCATCATCTGGACGTCGTAGTGGCGCTGTCCGAGTACTCGCTTGGCGGCCTCACGGACCGTCGCGAATGCCT
This sequence comes from Streptomyces sp. NPDC048411, assembly GCF_040704695.1. Taxonomy (NCBI): domain Bacteria; kingdom Bacillati; phylum Actinomycetota; class Actinomycetes; order Kitasatosporales; family Streptomycetaceae; genus Streptomyces; species Streptomyces sp. NPDC048411. The sequence continues at coordinate 16,573 of NZ_JBEZKL010000093.1, read as the reverse complement.
CGGGGAGCAGGTCGTCCAGGCTCTCGCCGTCCGCGTACCGTTCCTTGTACTCGTCGGTGAGGGCCCGCAGCTCGGCGTCGGAGAGGTTGACGAAGTCCTCTTCGATGGAGCTGACCTGGTCCGCGATGCGGTGCAGTTTGCGCAGGATCTTGCCTTCGCCTGCACGCATGAGCTTGTTGAAGACGGACACTGAGGCTGGTCTCCTTGCCGGTCGGGCCTGGCACTGGGTCGTGTGATGGACGCTGGCACGGGCACGGCAGGTGAGCCCCACCGCAACGGCCATCGTAAGCGAGGACCCCGCCGCGCCGGGAGGGCTGCCGCCGCGTTGAGCCCGCTGTGCCCTTACGAGTCAACGGATGGAGGACTCGGAAGGTGCCGGGAAGCGCGAAAACTGGTCGCATCACCGTGGGCACCTCACCAAAATCCGTACATGGAGCCGATCACTCTCACCACCGAACGTCTGCTGCTGCGCCCCTTTCGCCGGAGCGACGCGGACGAGGTGTACGCCGCCTGTCAGGACCCGGACATCCAGCGCTGGACGGTCGTCCCCTCCCCGTACAGCCGGGCCGACGCCGAACTCTTCACGGAGAAGCTGTCCCCCGGCGGCTGGCAGGACGACTCCATGTACAACTTCGCGGTCGTGCGGCGCGACAGCGGGGTTCTGACCGGTGCACTCGGCATCGACCGGCGCACGCTGCCGGGCACGTACGAGGTGGGGTTCTGGACGGCGAAGGAGCACCGCGGTCTCGGCTATACGACGGAGGCGGTACGGACTGCCGCCCACTGGACGTTCACCGCACTCGACGGGGACCGGCTGGAGTGGCGGGCCGAGGTCGGCAATGCGCCCTCGCGGGCCGTCGCGCAGCGGGCGGGCTTCCGCCTGGAGGGCGATCAGCGCTCGGGACTGCTGAACAAGGGCGTGCGGCGGGACACCTGGGTCGGTGCACTGCTCCCCTCCGACCTGGGCCTACAGGGCGTCCACCCGTATCTGCCGGCGAAGTCCCCCGTCGGCGTCCCCGCCCCCGGCCGCACGGTCCGGTCCACCGCTCCGTGAACGAATGTCAGTGCGGCCCTCTAGGGTTCGGTCCATGACGCCTGTGCCGCCTCCCGCTGCCGAACTCTCCGCCGACCAGGCACGCAGGATCGCCCTGCGCGCCCAGGGTCTCCTCGGGGCACAGGACCGCCGGGCAGGGGTGCCGGGCGTGCTGCGGCACCTCGGCGCCGTACAGCTCGACACGATCTCGGTGCTGGCCCGTTCGCACGAGCTGATTCCGTACGCGCGCCTCGGCGCCGTCGGCCGCCGCACGATCGAGGACGCGTACTGGTCGGGTGGCCGCACCTTCGAGTACTGGTCGCATGCGGCGTGCATCCTGCCGGTCGAGGAGTGGCCGCACTTCGCGTTCCGCCGCCGCTCCTACCGCGCGCGCCCGCAGTGGAACCACGATCTGCCCGACGGGGCGTACGACACGGTGATCAAGCAGCTGCGTGCCGAGGGACCGCTGACGGCGACGGAGCTGGGCGGGGCGAAGAACGGCGGGGAGTGGTGGGACTGGTCGGCGTCGAAGGTCGCCGTCGAGCGGGCCCTGATGTACGGCGAAGTGGTGTGCACCGAGCGGCGCGGCTGGAAGCGGGTGTACGACCTCGCGGAGCGTGCGCTGCCCGATGCCGTGCTGCATGACGATCTGGACGACACGGAATGTCTGCGCCGGCTGGTCGCACTCGCCGGGCAGTCCCTGGGGGTCGGCACCCGTACGGACATCGCCGACTACCACCGGCTGAAGGCCGAGCAGTTCGACGCGGTGGTGGCGGACTCCGGGCTGGTGCCGGTGACGGTGGAGGGCTGGGCGAAGCCCGCCTGGGCCGACCCGGCGGCACTGGCTGCGGAGCCGCGCGGACGGCACCGTACGACGCTGCTGTCGCCGTTCGACTCACTGATCTGGGAGCGGGCGCGGACGGAGCGGATCTTCGGCTTCACCCACCGCCTGGAGGCGTACGTCCCCAGGCCCAGGCGGATACATGGCTATTTCGCGATGCCGCTGCTGGCGGGCGGAAAGCTCCAGGGCCGAGTCGATCCGGCGCGCGAGGGCACGACTCTGGTCGCTCGCCAGGTGTCCCTGGCAGGCAGGAAGGCCGTGGCACCGATGGCCGAGGCGCTCGTGGAGGCGGCGGCCTGGGTCGGCTGCACGGCGGTCCGGGTGGAACGGGTGGACGCACCGGAGCTGCGCGAGGCGCTCAGCCAGGAAGTCGCCCGCGCCCTTGGCTGACCCGGCGCACCCGATTCACCTGATCTCCAGGATCTTCTCCCGCATGGCATAGACCACTGCTTCCATCCTGGAGTGCAGCTGCAGCTTCTCCAGAATGTTGCGGACGTGGTTCTTCACGGTGTTCTCGGAAATGAACAGTTCCTTCGCGATATCGCGATTGTTCATGCCTGTGGCAACCAGTTTGAGGACTTCGAGCTCCCGGTCGGTGAGCCGCGGCGCCGGCACCAGTCTGCGCTCGTCGGTCCGCTGGATCATCGACTTGAATTCGGTGAGCAGTTTGGACGCCATGGACGGGCTGATCTGAGACTGCCCGTCGGCGACCGCGCGGATCGCTGTGGCCACCTCGTCGGTGGAGATCTCCTTGAGGAGATAGCCGGTGGCACCCGCCTTGATCGCGTCGTAGAGGTCGGCCTCCTCGTCACTGATCGTCAACATGATGATCTTCGCACTGGGGGCCACCTCCTTGATGGAGGTGCAGGCCTCGATGCCGCCGCGCTTGGGCATCCGTACGTCCATCAGCACGATGTCGGGCAGCAGGTCCGCCGCCTTGTCGACGGCCTCCGCCCCGTCACCCGCCTCGCCGACGACCTGGATGTCCTCCTCCTGGGCGAGGACGATCTCCAGACCTCTGCGGAAGAGCGCATGGTCATCCACCACCAGGACGCGGATCGGCTCCTTGCGGGAACTCTCCGCGTCCGCGCCGGTATCGGCACAGGCAGTGCCGTCAGCATCATTCGCATCGCGCACGGGCCCGAAGGTGTCCGCCATCATTCCTCCCCCTGAAGGCCACGGCCTGAAGTTCACAAGCTGTCCGCCAACGGCACTTCACAGAGCACCGTTTGGCTTGGGACGTCATGATTCCATGCCTGGACGTCAGAGCGGTGGTCCTGTGGTCCCACTCGGGTGCCCCTGGTGGCGTGAATGCGCCCCCAGGGGCACCACCGATGCGGGGCGTCAGCCGCCGAGCGCACCGCCTGCGCCGCCCGCCTCGTCAGCAGCCAGCGGGTCGGTCCTCAGATGAATGACACCGTAGTCGTAGGCGTGCCGTCGGTAGACGACACTGGGTTCCTTCGTCTCGGCATCGACGAACAGATAGAAGTCGTGCCCGACCAGCTCCATCTCGTAGAGCGCCTGATCGAGCAGCATCGGTGCCGCGACGTGCGTCTTCTCGCGCATCACCAGCGGCCCTTCGCCCTGCACCTCGAGCGAGCCGATCCTGGTGGTGGGTACGGACTCTGCCGCGCCCTCGCCGGCCAGGCCACCCTCGCTGTTGAACGACGCCGCACCCGGCACGGTCTCGGCGACTTCGGCAGCGGGAATCCGGCCGTTGCCCCGGCGGCTGTAGCGCTTGTCGTGCTGCTTGCGCAGCCGCGCCTCCAGCTTGCCGGTGGCCAGGTCCAGCGCTGCGTAGGGGTCGGCTGCGGCCGCTTCCGCACGAATGACCGGTCCCCGCGAGCGAAGCGTGATCTCCACCCGGTCGGAACGGTCGGCCTGACGGGGGTTTGGCTCCTTGGACACCTCGACGTCGAGGCTGATCACCTTGCCGTCGAACTTCTGGATCTTGTCCAGCTTCAGCTTCTCGGCCACGTGCTTGCGGAACCGCTCGGGCACCTCGGTCTTGCGGCCCTTGACGACGATGTCCACGCAGAACTCCGTTCCCGGATCGCTCCGCTCGGCGGCGGAGCATCTCCCTTTTGCACCAGGCTCCGGTGATCGCCGGAGCCGCGGACTCGGTGGCTTCGACCTCCTCCTCCCCCATCCGGGAGGTCTCCACCCCACCGACTTTTCAGCTTCTGGGCTACCGGTGAGTTACCTGCCCGAAACCTGGGGGTGCATTCGTCGAGGTCCGGCATTCACCATTCCTCACCACCGAACATAGCCTGCTCGGCCGGATGTCGGCACCCGCTACCCGCACGTACCTCCGTTCAGGGGTCTTTACCCACTCACTACCTGCAACGATGAAAGTTCATTGGCAGTTCCGGTTTGTTTCGAAGGCGGACGGAGATGCTGCAACAACGGCCGCCTGCCGCATTCCGGGACCCTTGTCTTCGCGCAGGCCCGCCGCGTCGATCGCGCGTGCCGCCTCGGCCAGCGAGGCCCCGGTCGTCAGAAGGTCGTCCACAAGCACCACCCGTTCGGTCGCAAGCAGCCGCTCACCACCGGCCACCACCTCCAGCGCGCCCGCCAGATTCTCCTGCCGCTGCCGGGCACCGAGCCCCGACTGATCGGCCACCGTCCGCCGTTGCCGCAGTACGGATGCCACCTGCACCCGCATGCCACCGCGCCGCAGCTCGCCCGCTGCCGACAGCGCGATCCTGCGCGTCGGATCGTGTCCGCGCGCCGCCACCGCCCGCCGCGCGGACGGCACCGGCACGAGCAGCAGTGGTCCCGGCCGACCACCCACCTGCCCCGTCCCGGCCCTTACCGCGCCCGCCAGCGCCCTGCCGAGCTCCCGCGACAGTCCTAGTGCGCCACGCTCCTTATGGGCCAGGAGCGTCGCCCGTACCGCGTTCTCGTACGCCGCGGCGGCATGCACCACCGGCAGTCCGGCCGGCTCCGGCGCCGGCCTCACCCGTCGCGGCACCGGTCCGTGAAGCGCCGCCCGGCAGTCCTCGCACAGCTCGGCCCGCGGTCCGCCGCAGCCACTGCAGGCCACAGGCAGGACCAGACCGGCGATCTCCCGCCACCACCCCCGCATGACTCCACTGTGCGCCCGCAGCACGAACCCGGCCACCCCTGTGGAAAACGCAGCCGCCCCGAACGGGAGGAAGCGCCCGTCGCCACGCGATCAGGGCTGGTCCCGGGCACCCGGCACCGCTGGTCCGAGGACTCCCCAGCCCCCGGGACTCAGCCCGGGTAGACCAGCGACGAGCCCTTCTTGAGCACCGTCTGCCAGTTGTCCCCCGGCGACAGCTTCACTATCCCGTCGTCCTCGGTGTCCGCCATCAGCGGCAGCTGCTCGTCGTCCGCCGCCGCGACCGACGACACTTGATTCGCCCCGGGCAGCACGCCCGACGCCGGTGCCGAACCGTCCGCCTGGACATAGCGCACCTGCTGTACGCCGCCCTGCTCCTTGCCGACCACAACGAGGCGGCTCCGGCCCGACCAGGACATCGCGGTCACGTCCGCCAGCTGCGGCGCGGCCTTCCGCAGCTCCACGACGGAGACGTCCTGCCGGGTGTCCGGATCCCCCTGGCGCTCGATCCGGCCGATCTTCAACGTGGTGTGGCCGTCCTCGGTCAGCAGCAGCGCGATCCGGACACCGTCCGCCGACAGCCGCAGCGCCTCGATCCGCGCGCCGCCCAGGTCCGGCACCCTGACGTTCGACGGCTCGCCCGTACCGCCGGCCAGCCGCAGCAGCCGGCGATCATGCGGATTCCGGTCTGCCACCCAGAGATCACCCCGCCCGTCCCAACTGGGCGCCGACAACCGGTCCTCCGGCTTCTTCGCCCTGCTGGTCACGGCGGGCGCGGGAAGCTCGCCCGCCGAAACGACGGAGGCGACGTACAAAGACGCGCTGTCCTGTGAGACCGCCGCCGCCAGCTGCTCGTCGCGGGCCACGCCGACCGTGCTCATCCGCACCGGTCCGTCACCGAGCGGGCCGGCCACCGGCTCCGGATCACCGCTGCCCTTGGTGCTCCCCGGGATGCGCTGGACATGCCCGTTGTCATCGACGAAGTACTGGCTGTCGGGGCCACCCGAGGAACCGTCCGGCGCGAACTCCTCCGCCTGGCCCGAACCCAGGACACAGAGCGACGAACCGTCAGACCGCTGCAGCTCGACCTGCTCGACCCGTGCGGACGTCAGATCACGCACGGTGTAGAGCACCTGAGAGGCCATCATGCGACAGGAGCGCTGCCCGACGCTGTCCGCCTTCCTGTTGAGCGGAACCTTCAGTACGTTGCGGTCGTCGGGCGCCAGCGCGGTGATGCCCTTACGCAGGACCGTACCGGTGGGGAAGCGGGAATCGACCACCGGCCGCAGCCAGTTGGTCGGTCCCTCGACGAGACTGCGGATCGTCTGTGTCACGGTGTCCATCCCCGTGATCGGATCCGTCCGGTTGCGCACATAGACAGGGTCGGCGACCAGCGTCGACTGATCTGCCGCGGGCCCGGTGGCGAAGTAGTACTTGTTGACGGAGCGGTAGAGCCGCTTGAAGTCGGACTGGCCGAGCAGCAGGCCGTCCGGCACGAAGTCGATGCGCCACTCCTTGCTGCCGTTCTGCTGCACCAGGTGCAGGCTCCGGTTGAAGCCCGTCGGCACGACGGGCTGGTAGGCGCTCTGCGCGTCCACCGTCGCCACCTTCTCGCCGGTCAGCGTGAAGGTGAGCTCCGTACTGCTGCGGTCGCTGTCGCGGACCGGGCGCGGGCTCCGGTTCGGCGCCTTGGAGAGCACCGTGGTGAACGCGCTCGGCTTCCAGGTGCGCGACGCCTCCTTCGTCAGGTACTTCCGGGTCGTCCGGAAGCCTGGGTCGTCACTGGTCATGGACTCCAGGAAGCCGTCGACCACCTCAGCCGGAGTGGCGTTTTCGCGGGGCGCCACCGCGTACACCTGTACCTGGGAGTCGCCGGGCTGCGAGGCGTCAACCGCCTTGATGTCCCCGGTGACGGGCATCGAGCCGCACGCGGACAGCAGCACGACGCCGCATCCCAGCAGAGCGATCATCCCCACCGCACGTCCACGGCCGCCCTCACGACGGTCAGCGCCCACGAGTCGTGTCCTCCCGATCCGGGTCCTGCGCAGCAGAGTCGATGGTGTCGCCCGGCCGGTCCTCGGCTGGGCGGGCGACCACACGGGCGCCGTTGCCCGGCAGGGCGGCCGGATTCACCGACGCAGGCGCCGTCCGGGGAGCCGCAGGGGCGCGCGCGGATACAGGCAGTGGCGAACGGTCCGGGCCGCCCAGCTGGGTCGGCACCGCCGTGAGCCGGTGCTCCCTCCCGGTCGTACCGACGTCAGCGGTCAGCTCCTGGCTCTCCCGGTTACGTCGCGAGTCCTCGGGCTCCAGCGGTATCGGGGAGCCGCGCAGCGGCTCGTCCGCCGTACGCGGCAGCGTCAGCCGGAACTGCGAACCGCCGCCCGGCTCGCCCCATGCCTGCAGCCAGCCGCCGTGCAGCCGGGCGTCCTCGACGGCGATCGACAGTCCGAGACCGGTGCCGCCGGTCGTCCGTGCCCGCGCCGGGTCGGCGCGCCAGAACCGGTTAAAGACCCGGGTCGCCTCGCCGGGCTTGAGTCCCACGCCATAGTCCCGGACGGCGACGGCGACCGCGCCTCCGGCCACCCCCATCCGCACCACGACGTCCCGGCCCTCACCGTGCTCGACGGCGTTGACGACAAGATTGCGCAGCACGCGCTCGACCCGCCGCGCGTCGGCCTCCGCGATCACCGGCTGCTCGTCGCCGACCACCCGGATCCGGGTGCCCTTGCGGTCGGCGAGCGGCTCGGCGCCGCCGATCACGCGCCGGACGACCTGCCGCAGGTCGATCGGTTCGGCCTCCAGCGCGGCGGCACCCGCATCGAACCGGCTGATCTCCAGCAGGTCGGAGAGCAGCGACTCGAACCGGTCGAGCTGATCGCCGAGCAGTTCAGCGGAGCGCGCGGTCACCGGATCGAAGTCGACGCGTGCCTCATGGATGACATCGGCGGCCATACGTACGGTCGTGAGCGGCGTCCGCAGCTCGTGCGAGACGTCCGAGACGAAGCGTCGCTGCATCCGGGAAAGCTCCTCCAGCTGCTGGATCTTCAGCTGAAGGTTCTGGGCCATCTTGTTGAAGGCCTCACCGAGCCGGGCGATGTCGTCCTCGCCGGTGACCTTCATGCGCTCCTGGAGCCTGCCCGCGGAGAGCCGCTCGGCGATCCCCGCGGCCATCCGTACGGGGGTGACGACCTGCCGCACCACGAACCAGGCGATGGCGCCGAGCAGCACGACCACGAACAGTCCAGCAGTCGCCAGCGTGGTCTTGACCAGGGTCAGGGACTTCTCCTCCTGCGTCAGCGGGAAGAGGTAGTAGAGCTGGTACGGGTTGTGGTCGATGTCGTAGAGACGCTTGCCGACGACAAGCCCGGGCTGCGACTCCTGCCCGTTCGCATACCGGATCAGGGAGTACGTCTGGAACGCGCCGGGCCCTTTGTCCACCGCCTCCCGCAGGCTCTGCGGAATGCTGGCCGCTTCGACACTGCCCGAGCCGCGTGGCGCACGGCTGCCCTCGTCGGCGCTGAGCGCCACCACGTTGAAGGCGTTCTTGCCGCCGCTGGCGAGCTGGTCGACGAGCTCCGTCCGCCACGAGTTGTTGGCGGTCGCGCCGTCCCCGGCGTCACCGTCCTGCCCACCGGGGGTGAGCGGAGCATTCGCCTTGTCCTGGGCCGCCGCGAAACCGCCGGCGGCCTGCGTCTGGGCAGCCTTGCCCTTCGCGTCGAGCAGACCGTTGCGGACCTGCCCGATCACGACCAGGCCGAGGAGCAGCACGACACCGAGAGACATGAGCAGCGTGCCCGCGACGACCCGCAGCTGCAGGTTGCGCCGCCACAGCCGGACGGCGGGCAGCAGCGGACGCCGCACCCAGCGCATCAGCAGTCGCGGCACAGGACCGCCGGGCGCCCGGTCGTGGAACAACCGGCCGCCCTGCAGAAGACGTCCGAACGCGGACGTCCTGTGTCCGGAACCGGTAGCCCGCCCCGTCCGGACTCCCGGCTCCCCGGGCTTCGGGGCAGCGCTACCCAGGGACACGTCAGCTCGGTCCGGCCTTGTAGCCGACGCCTCGGACGGTCACCACGATCTCCGGCCGTTCCGGGTCCTTCTCGACCTTGGAACGCAGCCGCTGGACATGCACATTCACCAGCCGGGTGTCGGCGGCGTGGCGGTATCCCCACACCTGCTCGAGCAGCACCTCACGGGTGAAGACCTGCCACGGCTTGCGGGCGAGCGCGACCAGCAGGTCGAACTCCAGCGGGGTCAGGGCGATCGACTGCCCCTCCCGCTTCACCGAGTGACCGGCCACATCGATGACCAGGTCCCCGATGGTCAGCTGTTCCGGTGCCGGCTCCTCGGACCTGCGCAGACGTGCCCTGATCCGGGCAACCAACTCCTTAGGTTTGAACGGCTTGACGATGTAGTCGTCGGCCCCTGACTCCAGGCCCACCACCACATCGACGGTGTCACTCTTGGCGGTGAGCATGACGATCGGCACACCCGACTCGGCCCTGATCAATCTGCAGACCTCGATGCCGTCCCGTCCGGGCAGCATGAGATCGAGCAGGACCAGGTCCGGCTTGGCCTCTCGAAATGCGGCAAGTGCCTTGTCGCCGTCCGCTACGAACGACGGCTCAAACCCTTCACCACGCAGCACAATCCCGAGCATCTCGGCCAGTGCGGTGTCGTCGTCGACGACAAGGACGCGTCCCTTCATAATCGACATCATCCCATTAGCTAATCGTTACCTGCGATGATCTGGCACACAGCTCTGCCAGTCCGACCCCCGTGACCGGGGAAACTATGCCCTCCTCCATGACGATCGCCGTGATCAGTTCCGGCGGCGTGATGTCGAATGCGGGGTTGTATGCCTGGGTTCCCAGCGGCGCGACAGTCAGTCCGCCCGCTTCCCCGCCCGCCCCGATCCGGGACAATGTGAGCTCCGTCACTTCCCGCCCGGGGCGCTGCTCCACGATGACCGATGCCCCGTCCGGAGTCTGCAGATCCACGGTCGTGGTCGGCGCCACCACAATGAACGGCACGTGGTGGTACTTGGCAAGCACCGCCAGCGGATAACTCCCGACCTTGTTCGCCACGGACCCGTCCGCAACAATGCGATCGGCCCCGATGAGCACAGCATCCACCTCCCCCGCGGCGAACAGCGAACCCGCGGCATTGTCCGTGAGCAAGCTGTACGCCATCCCGTGGCGCGCCGCCTCGTACGCGGTCAGCCGGGCCCCCTGAAGCAGCGGCCGCGTCTCGTCCACCCAAAGCCGTCGCAGCTGTCCGGCCCGGTGCGCCCCGAGCGCCACAGCAAAGGCGGTGCCCTCACCGCCCGAGACGAGCGCCCCCGAATTGCAGTGGGTCAGAAGCTGATGCCCGCCGCCCGGCAGCAGCTCTTCGAGGAGCGCGAGCCCGTACTGCGCCATGCGCCGACTGGCCTCGGCATCCTCCCGGTGCAGCGCCTCGGCCTCCGCCAAGGCCACCGCGGCCGCCCGCTGCGCATCCTCGCCCTTGTCCAGCGCCGCCCAGTACGCCCGCGCCGCACGCCGCACCCCGTACCCGAGGTTCACCGCGGTGGGCCGCGCCCGCTCCAACAGCCCAGAAGCCTCTGCCATGTCGTCGCCTCGGGCCGCGGCCAGAGCGACCCCGTAGGCCCCCGCAATGCCCAGTAGCGGCGCCCCACGCACGGCCAGCGTCTGAATGGCCCGCACCAGTGCCGGCACATCCGTACACAGCAGTTCGACCTCCTCGGCGGGCAACCGAGTCTGGTCGAGAAGCGCCACTGCGGGGCCTTCCGTGGGCTCGGCCCAGCGGATGGAGGGAAGCGCGGAAGGCTCGATGCCCACCGGCGATTGCGCGTCCTGATCAGCCATCCGCCCAGTCTGCACCGTGAGCCGCCCCCACATGAAGGTAAGACGGTGATGGAGCACCCGGCCCGTACCGGAGCAACGCGTGGCACGATGGCTGCCAACCTGCCGCCCCGATGAGCGAACAGGACCGTGAAGGAGCGAGAATGAACGACACTCCGGGCTGGGCCTCGCCCGGATCCGCCCCCTCCGACGGCCAGGAGGCGGGCGTCCCCCGGCCGTCCGAGCCCATCGACGGCAGCGGCCATGCGGGAAACTGGTCTTCCACGCAACCGCCGGCAGGGCAGTGGTCCCCACCAGGCCCCTCCGGCACCGGCCCCGGCGCACCGCCACCCGCCCCCGGCTGGGGCGGCAGGCCGCAGGCAGTCGGCTGGGCTCAGCCGCCCGCTGCCGCGAAGCCCGGGGTCATCCCGCTCCGCCCGCTCGGCGTCGGAGAGATCCTCGACGGTGCGGTGTCCACGATGCGCGCCCACTGGCGCACGGTCCTCGGCATCACCCTCACCGTCTCCGTCATCGCCCAGGTCACGATCATCCTCGTGCAGCGCTATCTGCTGCCGGAACCCGCCTCGGTCGACCCGAACGCAACCGGCGCGGAGGCACTCCGCCAGGCCGCCGACTCCATGCAGTCGAGCCTGATCTACAGCGCGCCGTCGACGCTCGTCACCCTGATCGCGACGCTCTTCACCACCTCCGTGCTCACCATCGTGATCAGCCGCTCGGTGATGGGCCGTTCCATCACGCTCTCCGAGGCGTGGACCGAGGCCCGGCCCCGCCTCCTTCAGTTGCTCGGCCTGACCCTGCTCCTGACCCTGATGACCGCCGCCATCATGGCGGTGGGCGTGCTCCCGGGCGTGCTGATCGGCTCCACCGCCGGCGTCGCTCTCGCCCTCCTCGGATTCCTGGCAGCCACCGCTGTCATCATCTGGCTGATGGTCCGCTTCTGCCTCGCCTCGCCGGCACTGATGCTGGAGCGGCAGTCGATCACCGTCTCGATGCGCCGCTCCGCAAAACTGGTGCGGGGCGCCTGGTGGCGGACGTTCGGCATCCTGATCCTCACCTCGCTGCTGACACTGATCGTGACCCTGATCATCGCGATCCCGTTCGGCATCATCGCGATCGTCATGGACGGCAACGGGATGGGAGCGTTCCTCACCGGGAAGCCCACCGACTTCGGCTGGCCGTTCCTGATCATCTCCGGTATCGGCGAGGTGGTCATCTCGACGATCACCTACCCGCTCTCCGCCGGTGTGATGGCCCTGCTCTACGTGGACCAGCGCATCCGTCGCGAGGCACTCGACCTCGAACTCGCCCGGGCCGCAGGCCTGCCCGGCTACGACACCAGGAGCTGATGCCGTGTCGGGGGCGGGGGGCGCGACAACAGCACGACTGCTGATCCACGCGAGCAGCGACATACCGGTGGACACTCCACGCGTGCCCGCCCGCGAGGCGGCGAGGCACGAACTGTCCAAACCGATGTACCACGAGAACGACCCGAACCTCCTCCAGCGCGGTCTCGACCGCCTCTGGGCGTGGCTCGGCGATCTCTTCTCCGCAGCCTCGAGCACCGCCCCCGGCGGACCGCTCGGGCTGATCGTCCTCTTGCTGGTCGTCATCGCTCTGGCCGCCGCCCTCTGGTGGCGGCTGGGCACCCCGCAACGCACCGCCCGCCCCACCGACGCCCTGTTCGACGAGAGCCCCCGCAGCGCCGCCGAACACCGGACCGCCGCCGAGGCACACGCTGCCGCCCACCGCTGGGACGAGGCCGTCCAGGAACGCATGCGCGCCATCGTCCGCTCGTTGGAGGAGCGCGCCCTGCTCGACCCCCGCCCCGGCCGCACCGCTGACGAAGCCGCCACCGAGGCAGGCCACTCGCTGCCGGCGCACGCGCTGTCCCTCCGCGCCGCCGCCCGGGAGTTCGACGCCATCACGTACGGCGGCCGGAACACCGACCGGCAGGCGTATCTGACGGTGCGAGACCTCGACCTCGACCTCGAAAACGCCAAGCCCCTGCTGACCGCCCCGGCCCGGGGAGCGGCCGAATGACCGCGCCCACTATCACCTCCGCCGCGCCGCCTACCTCGGTCTCCGCAACCCCGCGCCAGGTCTGGACCCGCACTCGCGGCCTGGTGCTCGCTCTTCTCCTTCTCATAGCAGCCGGAATCGTCCTGGCCACCGCACACTCCGGTGCCCAGCACGGCCGACTCAACCCCCGCTCGGCCGATCAGCACGGAAGCCGGGCCGTCGCCGAACTCCTCAAGGACCGCGGCGTCTCCGTACAGGTGGCCACCACACTCGAGGAGGCCACCACCGCGGTCGGCCCGGACACGACCCTGCTCGTCACCACCCCCGATCTGCTGACGCCGGGCCAGCAGAGCAAGCTCCACGCCGCGACCGCCGACTCGGCAGGCCGCACTGTCCTCCTCGCGCCAGGTCGCCCGTCCGTGGACACACTGGTCCCCGGGGTCCGCACGACGTCCACCGGACCGGTTGTCCCTCGTGCACCGCAGTGCCTGCTGCCCGCAGCCCACAGCGCGGGAACCGCCGACACGGGAGGCTTCCGCTACACCGCGGACGGCCTCGAAACCCTCGCCTGCTACCCCAGCGGGGGGCTCCCCACCCTGCTCGTGGTCCAGGAGCAGGCCTCCGGCGACACCATCGTGCTCGGCTCCGCGGACTTCCTCTACAACAGCCGTCTCGACAACCAGGGCAACGCCTCCCTGGCCCTGCAACTTCTCGGCTCCCGCCCACATCTGGTCTGGTACCTCCCCTCGCTCGCTGATCCCTCCGCCACCGGGAACGGCGGAGACAGTGACAACAGCACAGGCCGTGACGACGCCGACAACCACCGCAGCTTCGCCGACCTGATCCCGTCGGGCTGGCTGTGGGGAACCCTGCAACTCGCAGTCGCCGCCGTGCTTGCCGCCATCTGGCGCGCCCGTCGTCTGGGCCCCCTGGTCACTGAACGACTGCCCGTAGCCATTCGCGCCTCCGAATCCACCGAGGGCCGCGCCCGCCTTTACCGCAAGGCGAACGCCCGCGACCGGGCCGCCTCCTCGTTGCGCTCCGCCACTCGCACCCGCATCGCCCCGCTCCTCGGGGTCTCACCCCGCAATGCTCACTCCCCCGCGGTGCTCCTTCCCGCCGTCTCCGCACGCCTCAGCACCATCGAAGGCGACCTCGACGCCGTGCTGTTCGGCACGGCGCCGGCCGATGACACCGCCCTTGTCCGTCTGGCAGACCAACTCGACACCCTCGAAAGAGAGGTACGCACTTCATGAGCGCCCCGCCCCCAGTGCCCGCCGGGACAACCGAGACCGTCGGAAACGACGACGCAGCCCGCGCATCCCTGGAAGCCCTGCGCTCCGAGATCGCCAAGGCCGTGGTCGGCCAGGACCCCGCCGTCACCGGCCTCGTCGTCGCGCTGCTCTGCCGAGGCCACGTTCTTCTGGAAGGCGTACCCGGTGTGGCCAAGACCCTCCTGGTCCGCGCCCTCGCCGCCTCACTCGAGCTCGATACCAAGCGCGTCCAGTTCACCCCCGACCTGATGCCGAGCGACGTCACCGGCTCTCTGGTCTACGACGCCCGTACAGCTGAGTTCTCCTTCCAGCCAGGCCCGGTCTTCACCAACCTCCTTCTGGCCGACGAGATCAACCGCACTCCCCCGAAGACGCAGTCATCGCTTCTGGAAGCGATGGAGGAGCGCCAGGTCACCGTCGACGGAACCCCCCGCCTCCTGCCGGACCCCTTCCTGGTTGCGGCCACTCAGAATCCCGTCGAGTACGAGGGCACGTACCCCCTCCCCGAGGCCCAGCTGGATCGCTTCCTCCTCAAGCTGACGGTGCCACTGCCGTCCCGCGACGAGGAAATCAATGTCCTGACCCGCCATGCCGACGGCTTCAACCCCCGCGACCTGGTCTCAGCAGGCGTCCGCCCCGTCGCAGGCCCTGCCGACCTGGAATCCGCCCGCGCCGCGGTCGCCAAGACCACGGTTTCCCCCGAGATCGCCGCCTATGTCGTCGATATCTGTCGTGCCACGCGTGAATCCCCCTCGCTCTCCCTCGGGGTCTCCCCCCGAGGTACTACCGCCTTGCTCTCCACGGCCCGCGCCTGGGCCTGGTTGACCGGCCGCGACTACGTCATTCCGGACGACGTGAAAGCCCTGGCACTCCCCACGCTCCGCCATCGCATCCACCTGCGCCCCGAGGCGGAGATGGAAGGAGTCACCCCTGACTCCGTCATCACCGCAGTCCTCGCCCACGTCCCCGTACCCCGATGAGGCAGTGACTGTGGCCCTCACCGGACGAACAGCGCTACTCGCCGCTTTGGGGTCACTCCCTGTAGGCATCCTTGCCCCGAGCTGGACGGGCATGCTCGCGGTCAATGCCCCGCTCTCTCTAGCAATTCTGTGCGACTACGCCCTGGCCGCGCCAGTGCGAACGCTCCAGTTCACCCGATCCGGTGACACAACCGTTCGACTCGGCGATAGTGCGGAAGTGCAACTGACCGTAACCAACGCGTCGCGTCGGCGACTGCGCGCGCGTCTCCGCGATGCCTGGCCGCCCAGCAGCTGGCTCAAAGGTACGGAACAGGCGGCGTCCCGCCACAGGCTGGACATCCCGGCAGGTGAACGCCGCCGCCTCACTACGCACCTGCGTCCCACTCGCCGTGGCGACCGCCGAGCCGAACGCATCACCGTACGCTCGTACGGGCCACTGGGCCTGGCAGCCCGGCAGGGCAGTCATCAAGTTCCGTGGACGGTGCGCGTACTGCCGCCGTTCACCAGCCGCAAGCACTTGCCGTCCCGCCTCGCCAGGCTCCGTGAACTGGACGGACGCACCAGCGTCCTCACCCGCGGCGAAGGCACGGAGTTCGACAGCCTCCGCGCCTATGTCCCCGGCGACGACACCCGTTCCATCGACTGGCGGGCAACGGCACGGCAATCGGCCGTCGCAATCCGTACGTGGCGCCCCGAGCGGGACCGCCACATCCTCATCGTCCTTGATACCGGCCGCACCTCGGCAGGCCGAGTCGGTGATGTGCCCCGCCTCGATGCTGCAATGGACGCGACGCTGCTCCTCACGGCTCTCGCTACACGCGCCGGCGACCGTGTGGACCTGCTCGCGTATGACCGCCGCATCCGCGCCCAGGTCCAGGGGCGCGCCGCAGGTGAAGTCCTGTCGGCCATGGTCACTGCAATGGCACCGCTCGAACCTGAACTGGTGGAAACGGACGCCCGAGGACTCGGCGCCGCTGCCCTGGCAAGCGCCCCTCGTCGCTCTCTGCTCGTACTCCTCACCAGCCTGGACGCGGCTCCCATCGAGGAGGGTCTGCTCCCCGTGCTCCCCCAGCTGACTCAGCGCCACACGGTGCTGGTGGCTGCCGTGGCCGACCCGCACATCGAGCAGATGGCCGAGGCCCGGGGCACGGTGGACGCGGTCTACGAGGCGGCAGCGGCGGCCCAGGCCAAAGCTCAGCGGCAGCGCACTGCAGAGCAGCTCCAGCGCCATGGCGTGGTGGTCGTCGACGCCACCCCAGGCCATCTGGCCCCGGCTCTTGCCGATGCCTACCTGGCCCTCAAGGGAACCGGCCGGCTCTGATCCAACACTCCGTGCCAACCACACCACGCACTCACCATGAGGAGCCGTGGTTGTCACCTGTCCGTGAACGCAGAAAAGCCCCGCACCAAAGGTGCGGGGCTTTCCCGGAATAATTGTTCGGCGGCGTCCTACTCTCCCACAGGGTCCCCCCTGCAG
>NZ_JBEZKL010000092.1:0-29864 GCF_040704695.1 Streptomyces sp. NPDC048411 | reverse complement strand
TCGACGTCAACCTGCTCGGCTTCTGGAACAGCGGCACCACGTTGACGTCGTTCCTGGACCTGGACATCGGCCGGTCCGGCACCAACCGCAGGCTCCACCCGGACCACGACTGACAGGAGCACCACCGTGCCCGACAACGAACCGCTCCCGCACGCCTGGCACATCGACGACCGGGAGTACCGACGCCAAGAGAAACGCCGCGGCCGCCGGTTCGCGTACACCAGCCTCGCTCCCGCCCGCACCGCACTCGTGGTCATCGACATGGTGCCGTTCTTCGTCGATACCAACCCCTACGCCCGCGGCATCGTCCCGAACATCCGCAGCTTGGCCGACCGGCTGCGCGCCGCCCGCGGAACGGTCGCCTGGGTACTGCCGGCGCGGACCGAGCGAACCCCGGTCGGTGACGAGTTCCACGGCCCCGAAGCAGCCGAGATGTTCCGTAACTCGGGCGGAAGCGGACCGCTTCCGGACCGGCTATGGCACGGCTTCACGCTCGACACCGACGATTTCCTGGTGGAGAAGTCCGCACCCAGCGCCTTCTTCCCCGGCCGCTCCCCGCTTCCCGAGCGGCTGCAGGAGCGGGGCATCGACACAGTTCTGATCACCGGAACGGTCACCAACGTCTGCTGCGAGTCCTCCGCCCGCGACGCGTGGACGCTCGGCTACCGGGTCATCATGGTGGCCGATGCCAACGCCACCGGCCGCGATCAGGACCACAACGCGACCCTTCACACGGTCTACCGGTCCTTTGGCGACGTGCGGCCGACAGCGGACGTCCTTGCGCTGATTGAGGAGCGCGTGACGGTCTGAGTGGCCTTGCGGTGCAGTATTCGCACGGGGTCGTCAGCCGTCGCCGTAGCAGGTTCGCATCGCCTTGTTCCACTGCTCGGGCCGGGCTGCCTTGCAGCCGGGGCAGCGATGTTCGTTGATATGTTCCCGCTGGACGAAGGCGGACTGGCTGGAGCGGACTTGGTACACGTCCAGCAGGAGCGGCGTGTGGCAGAGGGCAGGGGTCTCTGTACCTGGTGATGTTCATGGGCGGGAGGGTGCACACGGCGTCGGCTTACCGTCCACGGCTGGCGGGACGGCCCGTCTGGCGGGCGCCTCGGTA
Source organism: Streptomyces sp. NPDC048411 (assembly GCF_040704695.1). Taxonomy (NCBI): domain Bacteria; kingdom Bacillati; phylum Actinomycetota; class Actinomycetes; order Kitasatosporales; family Streptomycetaceae; genus Streptomyces; species Streptomyces sp. NPDC048411. Next base: position 28,753 of record NZ_JBEZKL010000092.1, on the reverse strand, counting down.
AAGATCTACCTGCAGCGACGCCTTGCCGAGGGCAAGACGCGCCGAGAAGTCATCCGCTGCCTCAAGCGCTACATCGCACGGGAGGTCTACCGGCTCATCGCCACTCCGAGCCCCGCAGCCAGCCGCGCACGTGCCGCAACCGCTACTTGACATCCATAGGGGCATCAACGCCCTTCGCTGGCGCAGGCGATCACCGACGGAGTGGCTGCCGTCTTCCCGCCGACCTACGGCTCCTGGCTGAACTGGATCGAGGCCGAGTTCGCGGCCCTGCGCTACTTCGTACTCAACGGCACCGACCATCGCAGCCACGACGAGCAGAGCGCGGCCATCACCGCCTACGTCCGCTGGCGCAATGCCCGCACCGAACCGAAGACCAACTTCGCCCCGACTCACCCATCCGCACCTGGACGCATTACCCGGCCAAGGCTGCCTGACGAGCCACTAGAACGGAAGTCCCGATGGGGGCCTCATCGTTGTCCGTCCCGCTTTCTGTGTCACTCGCGCGGTGATGTGTGTGTGTCCCAGGACCGCGTCCCGGCCGCTGCCCGGACTCCCACCCACGTGATCGCGCGGTGAGCCACGCCGGGGTCAGGTCCGCGGCCGCCTTCTCCAGCGCCTCCTGGCGCCCCACCACCGGTGTGTCGGACCTGCCCCACGGATAGCGCCCGTCCAGGCACAGGGTCGAGGCGTGCAGCCTCTGGCTCAGCTCTTCCGCGGTCGCCATGCTTCCCTGCCGTACACCCGCGATCAGGCCCCGCAGCGCTGCGGGGTCGCCGTCGGCTGCCTGGTGCAGGGCGTCGATCATCGCCGCGTAGTCCGGGTCCACGAACTCCCAGGTGGTCAGCGCGTCCAAGACATCGACGCCGTTGTCGTACGTGTCCACCACCTTGGCCAGATCCGCCGCCGGGTCCGTACGGCAGCCGATCGCCTCGCATGCCGCCGTCAGCACGCGCGGCGCCGCTCGCATGGCGGCGCGGTCCATCGGGTCGTAGCCGGTCTGCGGCACCACCGAGTCCAGTACCAGCCGAGCCACGTGCTGCGGATACGCCAGGGCGTTCTGTTCGGCGGTGTACGTGCCGTACGAGACACCGTCGAGCGTCATCTTCCGCACGCCCAGCGCCTGGCGCAGCAGCTCCAGGTCAGCGACCGTGTCACTCGTGCTGTAGAAGCGGCGGTCGGGACCGATGGCCGCGGCACAGTCCGTCACCGCCCGCGCGGTGGGCGGCGTGAGATCGGACGACCCCATCTCCTTCTGCAGCTGCGGCGCAGCCTGCCCAGGCCCCGATCCCGTCCGCATGCTCGCCATCGAAAGCCGGGCCGCCCGAAGAAGGACACCCACCGAGGGCGTCTTGGGCATCATCGATAGTGTTGCGCTGGAGAAGACGAAGGGCGGCAGCGTGTCGACGATGGAGATTGGCGCCCTGGCCGCTGGTCTGGCCTGCGCGACGGGCGTCTCCCTGTTCTTGCACCGGACGGTCATCGTGATCTGGCTGGTGCTGCGCGGCGCGCGGACCCAAGGGTGGTGCGTGAAACGCGAGCTGATTCGGTCTGTGAGCGCCGGCAGCAGCTCTCGCACCGAGTTCACCTTCGCCTTCCGTACCCCGGAAGGCGAGACCGTCGAGTTCAAGGACCGGCCGGGCGCCTTCGGGTACGAGGAGGGCGCGCCGGTTCGCATCTGCTATGATCCGGCGCGCCCGCGCAAGCGAGCCACCATCGCGGGGCCGGGCATCTGGGGACCGGTGTATACGCGGCTTTTGTTCTGTTTTCCTCTGGGGCTCGTAGGGTTCGTGATGCTGTACAGCTTGGCCCTGAGCTGGGGTCTCGTCAGGTCGTATTGAGGGTGCGCAAGGCCGTTGTTGCACGGGCCCTCCCCACCAACCCATTGGAGGCTGGCAACCAGCCAGCACCTACCGACGCGCCCGTCCACACCTGGCCGGTCGGCTGACCGGTCCCCCGCCGAGGCGTCAGGCGCGCGTCCTGCGGGCCGACATCCATGCGTAGATCAGGACACCCCCGAAGAGGAACAGCACGCCCTGGTAGACGGCCGCGTAGCCGGAGCCCGCCAGAAGCCACATGGAGAAGCCGAAGGCGGCCAGCGCGAGCACGGCGTCGCGGGCGAGGCGAGCCGGGCGGACCCGGTCACGCTGCCCCGAGACGAGGAAGTACAGCTGGGCCGCCGTCGCCAGGAGGTACGGAACGGTCGCGGTGAAGGTCGTGACCAGCACCAGGATCTCGAACACCCGGGCCGTCCCGGCCATGTAGTTGTAGACGGTCAGCAGCGAGGCGAGGACGACCGTGACGATCACGCCGAAGGACGACACACCCCGCCGCTTCACCGCGAAGCGTGCCGGGAACAGCCCGTCGCGGGCGGCGGCGTACGCGGTCTGGGCGCTGAGCAGCGTCCAGCCGTTGAGCGCGCCCACGATCGACACCAGCGCCGCGCAGGCGACCGCCGCGCCGCCCCACGTACCGCCGAACATGGTGTTGACGGCGTCGGTGAAGGGGGCTCTGGAGGTGAGCAGCTTGTCGTGCGCGACGGTACCGAAGACGGCGAGGGTGCCCAGCAGGTACACCAGCGCCGCGCCGAGCGTTCCGAGGACGGTCGCCCGCCCGACGTTGCGCCGCGGGTTGCGCACCTCGCCCGCGCTGACCGCCGCCGACTCGACGCCGAGGTAGCTGAAGAGCAGGATCGCAGCGGACGCCGAGACCGCGCCGAGGGCGCCACCCCCGGTGGCCTGGAAGGGACCGAGGTTGTCCGGGTCGAAGAAGAACAGCCCGCCGATCGCGACCAGCAGCAAGGGCACGAACTTCAGCACGGTGGAGACGAGTTGCACCGCGCCGACGTAACGGGTCCCGGCGAGGTTGGCGAGAGCCGGCAGCCACTGCACGACGAGTGCGGCAGTCATCATCAGCCACGGCGAATCATGCAGGGGCAGCAGCACGTCCAGATAGCCCACGGCGGTGACGGCGAGCGCCGCGTTGCTCACCCAGGAGGTGATCCAATACGACCAGGCGGCCAGGAAGCCCGCGAAATCACCGAAGGCCTCGCGCACGTAGACGTAGGGCCCGCCGGTGCGCGGGTCGCGCTGCGCGAGCCGCCCGAAGACGAGCGCGAGCGCGATGGCACCGATGGTGAGCACACCGAAGGCGACGAGGCTGATGGTGCCGAACGGGGCGACGGACGCGGGGAGCAGGAAGATGCCGCCGCCGATGATGTTGCCCATGACCAGCGCGGTGGCAACCGGAAGCCCGAAGCGCCGCGCATGCCGGCTGCCCGCTTCCCGCTCCGGGGACGGGAGCTGCCCCTTCCGGGCGGAGGCGGGGCCTTGGGACGGGGCCGGAGCGGGGCTGCCCGGGGGCGGAGCCGACTGCGAGACCGTTTCGGTGTCGTGCATGGGGATGGTGCGCCTTTCATCGTGCCGGGTACCGTCGCCTGCCCTGCGGGGCCTCGCCACGGCCCCCAGCCCGCGTGCAGCGGCAGCGTGCCGACGCACGCCTGCTGCGGAAACCGCCGGGGGATCCATCCCATGGTCGGATATCGGAAACTGCACACCAAATCGCCGGTAAATGTTCACTTAGGCGCTGGCCGCGACCGAAAATCGGACGGAATGGGCCCGTGTGACCGCGCATCCTTCTCTGCAGCTTCGCAGGCTCCAGCGGCCGACGGTCACCCCGGGTGCCGGGGACGGGTCCCCGCCCTCGCCCGGCATCGGCAGTGAGCCTCATTCGGTGGCAGGAGGCGTGCAGGCAACCGGGGTGCAACAGCCAGGCGGAGGCGCTCGGGCGCCCACCTCTGGTTCAGGCCTCGGTGGGCATGGCTGTAGTGCCGGTGATCTCGTTCCAGGTTCCGAAGCGGTGGCGCATCTCGGTGCGGTAGCCGGTGGCGGTCATCCGGTGGCGGCGGGGCCGGAAGTGCGGTGAGATCTGGCTGAACGCGGACAGGAACCTCTGGGTTCTGCCGACTGTGCGGAAGCCCTTCATCGCGCGTTCGCGCTGCCTCGTCGGCTGATGGGAGCTCTCCGCATGGTTGTTCAGGCCCTTGTGGGAACGATGATCGACCGAGGACATCAACTCTCTGTGACACCGTAGGAGCGGAGCTTGTCGGTGACCAGCACCCTGGGTGTCCTCCGCTGCTTCTTCATCAGCTTGGCCATGAACCGCTTCGCGGCCTTCGCGTCCCGCTTGGACTGCAGCAGGATGTCGAGGACAGTGCCCTCCTGGTCCACGGCCCGCCACAGGTAGTGCCGCACCCCGTTGATCTTCAGGAACACCTCGTCCAGGTGCCACTTGTCGCCGGCCTGGGCCCGGCGGCGGCGCAGGGCGGCCGCGTACTGGGGGCCGGACCGGTCGCACCACCGGCGGATCGCCTCATGGGAGACGGTGATCCCGCGGGCCAGGAGCAGCTCCTTGACTTAGCGGAAGGAGAGCGGGAAGCGGTGGTACAGCCACACCGCGTGGGAGATGACCTCCGCCGGGAACCGGAACCCCTTGTGCGACGGCCCGTCCCCGGCGCCCTCCACCACCAGCTCCTCCCGAACGATCAACAAACCCGGCCACCACCCCAGCCCGGAGACCACTCACGACAGTGCCCCCGGCGCCTTCGACCGACTTGACCGCGCACCGACTCCTCCGCACCCGAGTGCTGGGCGGCGTCATCAACGAGTACAGATACGCGGCTTGACCAGCAGCGATGAGCTTCTGAACGGCACACGCACGCGACCGGGAGACCCAGCTCGCCCGCATGCTCCCTCTGCGCGCCCAGGGGCGCGAAAGGTAAGCCTGCACGGCCGGTTCCGCACTTGTGCAGAGCCACCCCGCATCTTCGGTGACGCCACGGCGACCGTTGTACCGATCACTGTTCCCGCTTGCGGAAGCCCAAGTGTTGCCCGGGTGTGTGGAGGGAGCTTCCGCATGGACCTGGCCCAGGCACTGTCCGGCGGAGCGCGGCCCTGGCCGCATGCCCTTCGGGCCCCTGGTCAGGGGTTCGGAGGGCATGCGTGTTCCGTGACACGGTGACCGTCGCGGCGCTTCGCCTCCGGCTTCGCGCGTGACCCGTCGGACGCGGCCTCGGCTTGTCGGGCTCAGCGTTCCGCGGCCCGCCGCGCGCCGTCTCCGGGGCGGCTCAGCAGGGGCGGGAGGAGGGACCGTTGCGCAGGGCCCAGATCGGCGTCCAGTCGCGGGTGTACAGGACGAGGTTGGTGTACTTCTCGATCCGCAGCCAGGCCCCCAGACCGCCGCACCCGTTCGTGCCCGTGGCCCACATCGGGTTGCCCACGCCGTCGTAGAGGACGACGTTGCCGTCCCGCTGCATCCACAGCGACGCGTTCCGGCCACGGGTTCCGGTCTGCCACTTGGCCTCGTAAAACGGGGCGCCGTGGAAATAGCGGACGACATTGCCGTCGCTCTGCATCCACAGCTCGTACCAGTCGGTCGCGCCGGTGTTGACGGCGATGTACGTATCCTGGGTGAGGCACTCGCCGGGGGCGAGGTAGTCGTGGTACCCCCAGCCCTGCGGGGGCGTGGTGCAGCCGTAATCGGGGAACGCCTGCGTTGTCACGCCGCCCGCGGCCGACATCGGCTGCGAGAGGAGACCCCTCTGCTGGGCTTCTCGCAAGGTCGGAAGGCCCTTGAGAGGCGCGGACGGCAGCGTGGGGACCTTGGTGTCCCCCTTCTTCGGCCAGTCGGACTTGTCGGGCCCCGGGTGAGGCGTGCCGGCGGTCGTGTGCGAGGCCAGGTGCGAGCGGCCGGGGTGCGGCGACGCCTCGGCTCCGGAAGCAGTCGATACACCGGTGGCGGTGAGCGCGATCGCGGCGAGCGCGACGCCCACCACAGCTCTTCTGAGGTTCATGCAGCCATGTCACCGCACGGTGTTCAACAGCCGGTCAACAGGTGATAAACAGGCTCCAGGCACGTCAAAGCGGCATGGGAAGAGCCGCGTCCGACTGATCCAGACGGCCGCAACTCGCCGATGCCATCCGCACCAGCACCGGAACCCGTCCCGCCGCCCACATCGCTTGCAGGACCGCAGTCGGCGGTCATTGGGCGCAGGTGTTCCCGGTGACTCAGGGCACCGTGCTGGCGTGGCATCGAAGGCTCGTGGCGCGCCGGTGGGACTACAGCAAGCGCCGGAGTAGGCCCTGCTCCCCGTAGAGGTGGGCCGACGTGGCTTCGGACGGCACCGATCCCTGGCCCCGTTCGATTTCGTGATCAGGCGCAGCCGGGAACGGCCAGTGGGTGCGGATCACATGACCAGAAAAGCCATGGCTCGGCGCGGGCGCCGAAAGCTAGTTTCAGATGATGCGGATCTTGCATCTCTCTGACACTCATCTCGACCGGTCTGGCGGTCCAGACGCCGACGGGGCCGACGGCACTGCCGCGCTCCGCTGCCTGCTTGCCGAACTGGGCCACCTGCACGACCTCGACGCAATAGTGGTGACGGGCGATGTCGCGGACGACGGTTCCCGCGAGGCATACGCGCGGGCGCACGGGCTCCTGTCCGGGTACGCCGGCCAACGAGGGGCAGACGTCTTCTACACGACCGGCAACCACGACGACCGCACCGCATTCGCCGACGTGCTCGGCAGCGGCCACGTCCAGCCCGAGGCGGTGTACGAGGGAGCGGCGGGTGAGCGAGCAGGGGCAAGCACCATCGACGGATGGCGGCTGATTACGCTGGACACGCTCGTTCCGGGCAAGGGTTACGGTCGACTGGACCGTGGTCAACTCAACTGGCTCCGCGAACTACTCCGCAGCCCGGCACCGTTGGGCACCGTCCTGGCCTTCCACCACCCGCCGGTCGCCCTGGACGTCGACGTCCAGCGGGCGCTGGGCTTGCAGAACGATGCAGAGCTGGCCGAGACCATCCGTGGAACCGACGTCCAACTCATCTTGAGCGGGCACTTCCACCTGCAGATTCTGGGGCACCTGGAACAGGCAACCGTCTGGGTGACGCCCGGCGTCGTCAGCCGCATCGATCTGACCGCTCGGCCCGGCAGCGTGCGCGCTGTCCACGGCCCGTCAGCCTCCCTCGTGCAGCTCGGAACACCCAGCGGGCCACTTATCCACACGCTGCATATCCGTGACCCGCGCATGGGTGAGACGGTCTACGAGGCCGACGAGGAGGAGGTGCGCGAGGTCATCGAGAGGCTCGGCCCCTCCGCGGTGAACCCGAACTGAGCCCAGGGCTCTGCTCCGCCGCTTCACTGGCTTGCTGCTCATGCCGAGCGGCACCTGCTGCGACTCCTGGCTGTTCGAATCGAGAGCCCACCAGGTGCTGTCCGAAGTGCTGAACAACTGCTGCTCAATCTCGGGTTCTGGCTCAACTTATGTTTGCGCCGTGAGGGGCGTTGATGCCCCTATGGATGTCAAGTAGCGGTTGCGGCACGTGCGCGGCTGGCTGCGGGGCTGACGGGTTCGGGCGAGCGGGCAAGCCGGGCTGGTCGCCGGGCCGGCTCGCGCTGGTCACGGTGCTGCAGAAGGCCGCGAACCTCACCGACCGGCAGGCCGCGGACGAGGTCCGGGAGAACCTGTCCTGGAAGTACGCGCTCGGTCTGGCTCTGGAGGATCCGGGCTTCGACCACAGCGTGCTGTCGGAGTTCCGCTCCCGTGCCGTCGCCCACGGGACGGAGGAGCGGGTGCTGGACCTGCTGCTGGAGCGGCTGCGCGAGCTGGGACTGGTGGAGGCAGGCGGCAACCAGCGCACCGACTCCACGCACATCGTGGCCGCGGTGCGGGATCTGAACCGGCTCGAGCTGGTCGGCGAGAGCGTGCGCGCGGCCCTGAACGCCCTGGCTGCGGCGTGCCCCGACTGGCTGGACCAGGCGCTGGTCGTGGAGGACTGGAGCCGCCGCTACGCGGACCGGATCGACACCTGGCGCCTGCCCTCCTCCAAGACCAAGCAGGATGAACTTGCCCTGCACTACGCCAAGGACGGCTACACCCTGCTGGAGGCCCTCTACGCCCCGGTTTCCCCGGCATGGCTGCGTGAACTGCCCGCGGTGAAGACCCTGCGGATCGTGCTGGTGCAGAACTGCACTCGCACCCCGGGTGGGGGCGGCAGGCTGCGGATCCGGCGCCGCGAGCACGCCGAGGACGGGGGTGACGGGCTGCCGCCCGGCCCGGTACGCCTGGCCTCCCCGTATGACACCGACGCCCGCTGGTCCGCCAAGCGCGACCTGTTCTGGAACGGGTTCAAGCTGCACGTGTCGCAGACCTGCCATCCACAGGCCGACGGCGGCCGTCCCGCCCGGCCGAACATCATCACGAACGGGGCCACCACCGCCTCCACCCTCCCGGACACCAAGGCCCTGCAGCCGATCCACCAGGCCCTCGACCGCCGTCGGCTGCTGCTCGCACGGCACTACCTCGACTCCGGCTACCCCAGTGCCGAACTGATCGTGAGTTCCGCCCAGGCCCACGGCGTCGCCTTGATCACCCTGGTCCTGCTCGACACCTCCCGCCAAGCCAAAGCCCAAGAAGGCTTCGCTGCACACGACTTCACCATCGACTGGGACAACCAGCAGGTTGTCTGCCCGGCCGGGAAGACCAGCACCACCGGCCTACGCCGTGCCCGCTACCGCGGCCTGGCCAAGATCCACCTCGATCACACCACCAGCGCCACCGCCCTCAACCTCATCCGCGTCGTCGCCTGGTGGAACGGCCACCCCCTCGACCGCGCCAACCACAGCCACCTCGCCAGACTCCAACTCCACCTCGCGGCATGACAGTTGGAATTAACCACCAAGATCGGGCACCGCTGCGCCTGCACGCCGCGACATTCGGACTCGCCTAGCGGGTCAGATGCGCCAGGAACGGATGTGGTCGCCTGCCTGGTAGACGTTTGCCTTGCCGGCCTGGATGTCGCGGACCAGTTCCACCAGCGCGCCGTATGGGGGGTCGATGCCCTCGCCCGAGGCGTGCATGTAGGCCGCAGCGATCTGGCAGGCATAGAGGGAGTTGCGGTACGGCAGTGGCTGGAGCCGGACCAGGGTGTGCAGGAGAGCGGCGGCGCGCCAGGCTGCGTCGGGTTCGGCGGTGGTGGGGCGGGGGATGCGGGTCTTGTGGCGGGCGACGGCCGCGACGAGAGCGGAGTAGTCGGCGACAGTGACGTCTTCGGGGACGGCCTGCTCCTGGACGTCCAGGAGCCAGGGGACGTCGATGTAGAGGACCATCAGGCGGCTTCGGCTCCCTGCTGGCGGTCGGCCGGCGGCATCTCGTCGGGGAAGGCGTCGTCGAACTCGTCCCGGTGCTGCTCGCCCCAGGAGATGGCGTAGCGGACGAACTGGAGGCGCTGCTGTTCGCGCAGCGGGAGGTCGTGGACGAACTGCTTGAGGGACTTGCCCTCGGCGGCCGCGGCTGCGCGGACCGCTTCGAGTTCGTCGTCGGTGAAAGTGATGTTCAAGGACGGCATACTCTGATGGTACCTAGTAGGTACCTGAAGGGCCAGGGGTGTGCCGTGTCCGTGTCGTGGCAGGGCAGAGTCCGGTGTGAAGTGGCTCGTGGTGGGTGCTGGCCACGGGGCTGTGTGCGGGCCGTTCTTCGGCCGCACGGGGGAGTTCCTCAGGTGACGGTCACCGCTGTTCGTACGGCTTCCCTGCGCCGATCGCGCACGCCCGTTCCAGCAGATCGACGTTGGTGAACTCAAACAGAGCGCGGTCAGCGGCCCGGCACAGTTCGGGGAGGAGATGCTCGCGGCGGGGCGGCCGCGAGCTCGTTGTACGCCTGCTCGCACGAGTGGCCGCAGCCGCTGGCTCCGCCTGGCAGGAGCCGTCCCAGACCGTCGCCGTCGATGCTGATGTGTCCCATGCCCGCTCCCTGCCCGCGTGGGCCCGGCCGCTCCGAACCCCTTCTCGTCGACGCTACGAGCCGGCACTGCAATCCGGGTCAATCTGAACCTCTACCTGAGGTTCATGGCGGGAGGACACGTACGCCCTCGGTTCGAAGAGGCCGGGCCGCGACGGACGCCTACCGGATGCTCGACCTGGTGGAGGACAACGTCGCCCTGGTGCGGGCCCTGGGTGAGGAGAGGGCGGTGGTCGTCGGGCACGACTGGGGCTCCAGCATCGCGGCGGCCTCCGCGCTGCTCCACCCCGAGGTCTTCCGTGCCGTCGGACTGCTGAGCGTCCCCTACGCGCCGCCCGGCGGCCCCCGCCCCACCGACGTCTTCGCGCAGATGGGCGGCGACCAGGAGTTCTACGTCTCGTACTTCCAGGAGCCCGGCCGGGCCGAAGCGGAGATGGAGCCCGACCTCCGGGGCTGGCTCGCGGGCTTCTACGCGGCCCTGTCCGGCGACACCATGCCCGCCCAGGGCGAGCCCGACCCGCACTTTGTGGCCCGCGCCGGCGGCCGGCTGCGCGACCGCTTCCCCGGCGGCAAGCTGCCCGCCTGGCTGACCGAGGACGACCTCGACGTGTACGCCGGGGAGTTCGAGCGAACCGGCATGACCGGGGCCCTCAACCGCTACCGCAACATGGACCGCGACTGGGAGGACCTCGCCCAGTACGGTGGCGCCCCGATCAAGCAGCCGTCCCTGTTCATCGGCGGCTCCCTGGACGCCTCCACGACTTGGATGGCCGACGCGATCGACGACTGCCCAGCCACCCTCCCCCGCCTGGCCTCCACCCATATCCTGGACGGCTGCGGGCACTGGATCCAGCAGGAGCGTCCCGAGGAGGTCAACCGTCTGCTGACCGCCTGGCTCGCCTCCCTCCAGGGCTGAATCGTCGGGCGTGCCGCGGCCGGGCTCCGTCGCAGGAGAACCCCGGCCGGCACACCCGAGGGCAGCGCCCGAAGTTCGACCTCGTCATGCGGCTGCTGCGCGAGGGCGACACCTTGAAGGTAACCCGGCTCGACCGGCTCTCCCGCTCTGTGCTGCACCTGGTGGCCCTCGGCGCCGACCTGCGCGAGCGCGGCATCGGGCTGCACGTCATCGAGCAGGGCATCGACACCGCCACCATGGAGGGCCGTGCGATGTTCGGGATGCTGTCAGTGCTCGCCGAGCTTCAGCGAGAACTGATCGTGGCGAATACGAACGACGGGCTCGCCTCCGCACGGACCCGTGGACGGGTCGGCGGGCGCCGGCCCGGGCTCACCGATGATCAGGCCGCGCTCGCCCAACGGCTCTACGACGAGCGGGAGAAGACCGTCCAGCAGATCGCCGACATGTTCGGTGTGCCCCGCTCCACGGTGTATGGGCACCTCGACAGGACCAAGACCGTCCCCCGCCAGCCGAAGAAGACCACGGTGGCGAAACCCTGACCGGTCGTTTGCGGCTGGTGACGCACGCCCGATCCAGCCGACCTGCCGCAACAGGCTGACCGCCGCAAGGAATGTGCACGTGGCGATGATCGGTTTGGTCGACTCCTGCGGCCGCAGCCCGCAGGGCCAGATAGTCCTTGCGTGTCCGACTGCGCTGGCGCGATCCCTCGCAAGCACTGCTCCGCTTCAGCGTGCCGCGGGCGGTGAGGTCGAGGCCCGTACCAGCAGGTCGGCGGTGTGAAGTCGTTCGGTGGGGGGTTCCGCGGTAGCGGCGAGGATCTCTATGAGCAGTTCGACGGCGGCGCTGCCGTATTGCCGTGGCCGCAAGTCGATGGCGGTGATCGGCGGATCGCACAGTTCCAGGCTCGGGCTGGCTACGCAGGATGCGAGGAGGATGTCGTCGCCCACGCGGCGCCCCAAGGAGCGCAGGGTCCCCAGGGCTCGGAGCGCGGTGCCGTCGGGTGCGCACACCACGGCGTCGATTGAGGGCTCCTGTTCCATGAGCTCGCGGACCGCACGGTCCACGTCCTGCGGTGTGGCATCGGTTGCGACCGTACGGACCTGGGGAGCGATCCCTCGGTGGCGGCACCACTGGTGATACGCATCGAGGACGAGCGCGGACCAGTCGGCTTGGAAGTCCTCATCCTGAGCGATGAGACCGGGAAATGAGGCCCCGGCCAAGGCCAGCTGATCCAGCAAGCGGTTCACCATCGCAGCGTGGTCCGCGTTGAGCACCCCCGCGGCGGCCGGGCCGACGCCTCGGTATCTGCCGACGGTGACCACGGGGAGATCTGCGGCGAGCAGTTTGGTGGTCACCGGGTCGTTGGACAGTGGATCGACGATGACGAGGCCGTCGACCCGCAGTTGGGGCAGCCGGTCGGAGAGGGGATCAGGGGCGAGCAGGGTGAGGTCGAGGTGGGAGTCGCGGGCTCGCTCGGCGGCGCCGAAGGCGAAGTCCATGTAGAAGGTCATGCCCAACACTCGGCGCGGCATGTACAGGCCGAAGGCCCCCGTCCTGCTTCGGCGTAGGTGGCGGGCAGCGGTGTTGGGTGTGTAGCCGATCTCTGCTGCGGCCGCCATGATGCGAGCTCTGGTGGCCTCCGACACCCGACCGGCGCCGGAGAGTGCGTCGGACGCGGTCGTCTTGGAAACGCCAGCGCGCCGGGCGACGTCGATGATGGTCGCTGATCGGCTCGGCACAGCCGAGAGTCTAAGCGTCGCAGGAGGCCCGACCGCGCGTGGGCCGTCCCCACCCGATACCGAGTCGAGCGATTTGCCTGTTTCATTCATGTTTATTCTGGCTTTCAATTCGAATGAACCTCTTGCCGGAACCTTCCGGCAGACCCTAGGTTAGCGATGCCGGAACGTTCCGGCGCAGTCTGTCCCCCATGCGCAGCGCCTAGCCAGCCCGCGTGACATGAAGGGCTCCCCCGATGAGTGAGAACCCCCAGCGCGGCAGTCACGGGCTGTCGCCTTCCCGAAGGCGGGCGTTGTTCGCCGGCCTGCTGGTCATCGATGCGGTGGTGACGCTGTTCCCGCCGCTGTACTGGAGTGCAGGAGCCGGCCGCAGTGCGGCCGCCACGCTGCTGTACTTCATCGGCGGCAGCGGCTTCGTCCTCGCCAGCATCCTGGTCATGTATGCCGCCGAAGGCCGTCAGGGCAGGCAGGGGGAGGTGCGGTCGTGAACATGCTCATCGGCTACGGCGCCATCGCCCTTTTCCTTCTGGTGGTCATCGCGGTGCTGGAGAAAACCCGGCGCGCCGATGTGGGCTTTACCGACTACGCGGTCGCGGGGCGCTCCTTCGGCTCGTGGTTCCAAACCATGTCCTTCCTGAACACCTGGTTGCCCGGCGCCGTGTTCATCTCTTTCGCGGGGCTGGCGGCCGAAGCAGGAGTCATCGGCTTCTACTGGCTGCCTTATGCCCTGCTCGTGGTCGTCTTGATGTTCTTCATGGCCCAGCGGGTGCACGACTGGGGACGGCAATGGGACCTGAGCACCCAGGCTGACCTGCTCGGCCTGCGCTACGGCTCCACCGCGGTCCGTGTCGTTGCCGCCGTGATCGGCGTCGTCTCGTCGTTCCCCTGGGTCGTGCTGGGCATGCAGTCCCTGGGGCTCGTTTTCTCCTACCTGTCCTTCGGCCGGGTTTCGCCCGACGTCGCCATCCTGATCAGCATCGGCGTGCTGGCGGTCCGCCAGCTCTGGACCGTGCGCATGGGCATGCGCGGGGTTGTGATCAGCGACATGGTGCAGAGCATCGTGGCCTACGTCCTCGGCCTGTGCATCATCGTCGGCCTGCTGGTCTGGCTGGTCACCAACGGCCATGGACTGAACCAGGTGCCCGACTCCCACTTCACCATTCCCGGTCCGGGCAGTGCGGTCGGCCCGCTGTATCTGATGTCGCTCGTGCTCACCGGCACGATGGGCGGCTGGTGCTGGCCCGATATCTTCGTCCGGCTGTTCACCGCCCGCAGCACCGCCGTCATCAAGAAATCCGCGGTCCAGGCAGCGCCGATCCTGTTCGTCTTCGCTACCGCGCTGACGCTGCTGGCGCTCTTCGCCGCCTCGCTCCCCTCGGTGGCGGCTGCGCCCGGCAGCGTCTGGTTCATCACCGCAGGCGTCGGCGGCACCGTGCTGGTCTCCTTGGCCGGCCTCGTCGTCCTCGCCGCGACCATGGGCAACGTCGACGCCAATCTCCAAGCCACCGGAATCCAGCTGACCCACGACGTGCTGCCCCGGCGCACACGCACTGCGGACGGCCGCGAGACCCACACCGCCAAGTTCGCCGTGCTCACCCTCACTATCCTGGCCGCGATCACAGCCACGGCCACGATCAAGAGCACGACCGGCCTGGCCAGCCTCGCGATCCTGTCCTACCAGGGCATCTGCCAGCTCGCCCCCACCCTACTGCTCGGCATCTTCTGGCGGCGTGGCAACGCGGTCGGCGCGGTGGGCGGCATGGTGAGCGGCATCGTGACCGCAGCCGTCCTCCAGCTGACGTACCCGACGTCCGTGCCCTGGCTGGGCGGGATGACCTCGGGCGTCGCCGGACTCATCGTCAACACCGCGGTCTACGTGGCCGCCGCAGTCTTCATCCGGCGTACCGCAGAAGAGGACACACGCGTTGCCTCACTCTTCACCGACCTGGGCGAGACGAACACCGAACCGCCCAGCACAACCTCACTCGCAGTCCGCCCGGTGGGCAGACTGCCCCACTAATCCTCCCCCAGCACGCCCCGCCCGTCGAAAGCTGATCAACACCATGAACCACCACGTTTCGAGCGAACCTCCTACCGCCCGCCCATCCCGGGAGGAGACGTGCGACTGACCCCGACAGAGCGCGATCGTCTCCTGCTGTTCGGCGCCGCAGAGCTGGCGCGGGCACGGCGGGCGCGTGGGCTGAAGTTGAACGTGCCCGAGGCGACCGCGCTGATCGCGGACACCGTCTGCGAGGCGGCTAGGGACGGCAAACGCCTCTCCGAGGCCATCACGGCCGCGCGCCATGTGCTGGGACCCGACGACGTACTGCCTGGTGTGGCGGATGTCATCGGCGACGTGATGGTGGAGGCCGTCTTCGACGACGGCTCGCGGCTCGCCGTCGTGCCGGACCCGATCCGCGGTCTGGGCCTCGGTGACGAGGCGCCCGGCGCGGTCCTCCCCGGGCCGGCGGACGAGGAGCCCGAGCCGGCAGTCCGGCTGATGGTGCACAACACCGCGGACGTGCCGGTCAGCGTCACCTCGCACTTCCACTTCTTCGAGTCGAACCCGCGGCTGGAGTTCGACCGCGCGGCGGCGTACGGCATGCGGCTGTGCGCCCCGGCCGGGTCCTCCACGCGCTTCGACCCGGGCGCCGAGGTCGAGATCGGCCTCGTACCGATCGGCGGCGAGCGGATCGCGATCGGCTTCGCCGGTCTCGTCGACGGCCCGCTCGACGCACCCGGCGCGCGTGAGGAAGCGCTGCGCCGCGCCGCTGTCTGCGGCTACCTCGGGGCCCGCCCCGAGGAGTCCCGTACCGAGGGGGCTCGCACCGAGGAGGAGAACCGGTGACCGGCATCGATCCGCACGAGTACGCCGCCGTACACGGCCCGCGCGCCGGGGACCGTGTGCGCCTGGGTGACTCTGGCCTGGTCATCCGTGTCGAGTCCGACGCGCAGAAGCCGGGCGACGAGTTCCTGGCGGGCTTCGGCAAGACCGCCCGCGACGGCCTGCACCTGAAGGCCGCGGCCGTCCGCGAGACCTGTGACGTCGTGATCAGCAACGTCGTGGTCATCGATGCGATCCAGGGCATCCGCAAGGTGTCTATCGGCATCCGCGAAGGCCGCATCGCCGGCATCGGGCGTGCCGGCAACCCGGACACCCTCGACGGCGTCGACGTCGTCGTCGGTACGGGCACGTCCATCGTCTCCGGCGAGGGCATGATCGCCACCGCGGGCGCCGTGGACACCCACGTGCATCTGCTCTCGCCGCGGATCATGGAGGCCTCCCTCGCGTCCGGCGTGACCACGATCGTCGGCCAGGAGTTCGGCCCGGTGTGGGGCGTCGGAGTGAACTCGCCGTGGGCGCTGCGCCATGCCTTCAACTCCTTCGACGCCTGGCCGGTCAACATCGCGTTCCTGGCCCGTGGCTCGTCCTCCGACACCGCGCCCCTGGTCGAGGCGCTGGCCGAGGGCGGCGCGTCCGGCTTCAAGGTGCACGAGGACATGGGCGCGCACACTCGGGCGCTGGACACCGCGCTGCGGGTCGCCGAGGAGCACGACGTCCAGGTGGCGCTGCACAGCGACGGCCTGAACGAGTGCCTGTCGGTCGAGGACACCCTCAAGGTCCTCGAAGGCCGTACGATCCACGCCTTCCACATCGAGGGCTGCGGTGGCGGACACGTCCCTAACGTGCTCAAGATGGCGGGCGTGCCGAACATCATCGGCTCCTCCACCAACCCCACCTTGCCCTTCGGCCGGGACGCGGTCGCTGAGCACTACGGCATGATCGTCTCCGTCCACGACCTCAAGCCGGAGCTGCCGGGCGACGCCGCCATGGCGCGTGACCGCATCCGTGCCGGAACGATGGGCGCCGAGGACGTGCTGCACGACCTGGGCGCGATCGGCATCACCTCCTCCGACGCCCAGGGCATGGGCCGCGCGGGCGAGACCGCTCGCCGCACCTTCGCGATGGCCGGCAAGATGAAGGCCGAGCTCGGCCCCATGGAGGGCGACGGGCCAGACGACGACAACGCGCGCGTGCTGCGCTACATGGCGAAGCTCACCATCAACCCGGCGATCGCCCACGGCCTCGCGCACGAGATCGGCTCCATTGAGGCCGGTAAGATGGCCGACATCGTCCTGTGGCGCCCGGCGTACTTCGGTGCCAAGCCGCAGATGGTGCTCAAGTCCGGCTTCCCGGCCTACGGCGTCACCGGCGACCCGAACGCCGCCACCGGCACCTGTGAACCGCTGGTGATGGGCCCACTGTTCGGCTCGCACGGCGCGACCGCCGCAGACCTGTCGGTCGCCTTCGTCAGCGGTGCCGCCGTCGAGGCGGGCTCGCCCGGCAAGGCGTTCGACTCCATGCCGACCCGGCGTCGCCGCGTCGCTGTGCGCGGCACCCGCGGCATTGGACCGGCCGACCTGGTCCTCAACTCCCGTACCGGCCAGGTGGACGTGGACAGGCGCAGCGGCCTGGTCACGCTCGACGGCGCCCCCATGCGCTCCGAGCCGGCCGACCAGGTCTCGCTCAGCCGCCTCTACTTCCTCTGAGCTTGACTCTGTCGGGGACCTTGAGACGTGCAGGGCCAGTAGCTGGCCGCCTGCCAGGACCGCAGTCGAGGAATCCCCTGCTCGTCCAGAAGGCTCTGGAAGGCCGTGGGTGGTCGGGAAGGGGGTGGCGGGGTTGACGTGCCCGTTGGCCGAGCACCCGGCTCTCCACGTGATCCGCTGGATCAGGCGAGGTATTCGCTGACCTGGCCGACGAAGACCGCTTCGACATGACCATCCGCTTCACCCTCTGGGACCACGTCACCGAGAACACCGGCCTGACGACCGCGGCCTGAGCACAGGCCGGAACCAGGCCCCACCACGCCTCGACACACCGTCAGACACCCACACACCCAACAACGTGACAACGCCCTTCTGGGGGAGTGGGCGACGCGGACGCGTTCTCGGCCCTCTTCGACCAGGCCAACCTGGACGGGGACGGGGTCCTGACCTTCGAGGAGTTCGCGCGTGAGGTCGACCGCCGCTTCGGCTGGTAGCGGCCACGCACCCGCGCGCCGGATCCGATGGCACGGGCCGGGTCTCCGGCAGGGTCTACAGGCGCGCCGCGAGGCCGTCGAGGACGAGCCCCAGGCCAAGTTCGAAACCGCGGTCGTCGAGCTCGGCCAGGCCGGCGCCGGTGGCCGCGGCGCCGGTCAGCGAGTCGGCCAGGGCGGGGTAGTCGGGCCGGTATTCCACGGCCGGCCGGGTGAATCCCGCGGTGAAGGTCTCCAGCGCCGAGCCGAGGACGAGGTAGTCGATGGCAGCGGCGGCCTCGGCGGCGTGCGCGGGTGTGCAGCCCGCCCGGATCAGGGCCGCGAGGAGCGCGTCGTAGCCGCGCAGGGCCGGGGCCGCCTCGACCGCGCGCCGCGCCGCCGGGGCGATCGCGTTCGGGTGGCGCAGGTACACCTGGCGGTAGCCCCGCGCGTAGGCGGCGATCCCCTGCCGCCAGTCGGGCCCGTCGAGCGGGCTGAGATCGATCTCCTCGTTGATCAGTTCCGAGACCGCGTCGAGGACGTCGTCCTTCGACGCGACGTGATGGTACAGCGACGCACCCCTGACCCCGAGCCGTTCGGCGAGCGTGCGCATTTTCAGCGCCTGGGGGCCCTCCTCGTCGAGGAGTTCGAGGGCCGCGCGCGCGATGCTCCCGCGGCTGAGCAGCGGCTGGTTCGGTCGGCCCACGGTGTGATCCCCCTCGACATCAGTCGTCAGGTTACCTGCACGGAGGGGGTTCCCAAGAAGTTCAGGCCGGGTTAAGGTCCCCGCATTCGCAAAACCTAACCACGTTAGATTTAGCTTCCGGGACGCACCGGCCGGACCGGTGCGTCCCGCATTGCGAGAGGTGCGCCATGCCCGAGACTGCCCCCGCACGCCCTGAACCGGGTGGCCCAGCCGCCGGCACCGACACCGACACCGACGCCGCCCGCCTGGCAGACCTCGGCTACACCCAGGAGCTCAGCCGCAGCCTCGGCATCCTCGGGAACATCGCCATGGGCTTCGCCGTGGTCTCGCCCGTCGTCGCCCTCTACGCCGTCTCGATGGTCGGCACGATGATCGCCGGGCCCGCCTGGGTCTGGGCACTGCCGATCGTGCTCCTCGGCCAGTGCTTCGTGGTGAACGTCTACTCCGAGCTGGCCTCCCAGTGGCCGCTCACCGGCGGCCCGTACCAGTGGTGCCGCCGGCTCCTCGGCCCGTCCTTCGGCTGGCTGAGCGGCTGGGTGTGGCAGTTCGCCATCATGTTCGGCAACACCACCGTCTCCTACCTGGCATCCCCCTGGGTCTTCGCCCTCGTCGGCGCCACGCCCACGCCGGGCTCCCTGGTCGCGGTGGCCGCCGGAGTCCTCCTCGCCTGCATGCTCGTCAACGCGTACGGCATCAGGATCCTGAGCTTGTTCGTCTCCCTCGGCATCGCCGCCGAGGCCATCGCCTCCGTACTGGTCGGCTTCGCCCTCCTGCTCTTCTTCCGCGAGCACGGATTCTCGCTGTTCACCGAAACCCTCGGAGCCGAGGAACTGTCCGGCGGCTCGACCGTCGTCGCCTTCCTGGCCGTCCTGGCCGTCGCCGGCTGGGGGTTCATCGGATTCGACGCCTGCGTCTCGACAGCCGAGGAGACCAAAGACGCCGCCCGGCAGGTGCCCCGCGCCATGTGGTGGGCGCTGCTCAGCGTCGGCCTCGTGGTCATCCTCAACGCGATGGCGGTCGCCCTCGCCCACCCCGCGCCGCAGGCCGTCGTAGCGGGAGAGGACCTCGACCCGGTGACCACCGCAGTCGCCACGGCCTTCGGATCCTGGTCCGACAAGCCTTTCGTGGCCGTGGTCCTCGTCGGATTCCTCGCCTGCGCCATGGCCTCCCAGGGTGGGGCCGCCCGCGGGGTGTACTCGCTGGCCCGCGACGGCGTCTTCCCCTTCTCCCGCCAGGTGCGAAAGGTCAACAGCCGCCAGGCCCCCATCGGCGGACTCGTCGCCTCGACCCTCGTCAGCTGTACGGGGCTGCTGCTCGGCCTGAACGCCACCGCGATCGGCAGCCTGATCGCCTTCGGTACCGCGGCCACGTTCCTGCCGTTCTTCCTGGTCAGTCTGGCCGCCCTGATCGCCCGCCTCCGCGGCACCTGGGTCCCCTCCGGTCACATCCGGCTGGGACGCAAGGGCACCTTCCTGAACGTGCTGGCCGTCCTGTGGACCGCTTTTGAGGTCGTCAACGTGTGCTGGCCGCGGGCCATCCTCGCCCCGCCCGGCGCCCCCTGGTACCAGATCTGGGCGGGCCTGCTGGGAATCGGTGTGGTGATCACCGCCGGCCTCGTCTACCTGGTCGTGAAGAAGCCGCAGGACGCACTCCGCGCCGCCCAGGCCCGCGAGGAGGGGGGTCGGAGCGAGCAGAACGAGAACGAACCGGCGACCGTACCCGCCCCAGAGCGCCCCTGACCCTCCGTCACCCCTCCCGCCCCTTCCCCGACAGGGTCGCCCGGCCCTGTCCACAGAGGGAAAACCCGCCGAAGGAGTTATGCCATGGACCTGCCACGCATGACCCGTCGCGGCTTCGGCGTCGCCGCCCTCACGGCCGCCGCTCTCCCGCTGCTCGGCCGCACCGCCTTCGCCGTACCGAACGAGGACCCGCACCACGCGTCGGCCGAATGGGAGCCCCACGCCGCCTGCATGATGGCCTGGCCCTGGAGCAGGCAGGTCGGATGGGGCGGACTGCTCGCCGACGTCCAGGCCGAGATCGCCGGGATCGCCCGGGCCATCGCCCGCTTCGAACCCGTGGTCATGGTCGCGGAACCGGGCCAGGCGGTGCAGGCGCGCGCCCAGTGCGGCAGCACGGTCACGGTCACCGAGTACCCGGTCAACGACTGCTGGACCCGCGACACCGGCCCGATCTTCGCGGTCAACACCCGGAAGACCCACCGGATCGGCCTGGACTTCGCCTTCAACGGCTGGGGCAACAAGTACCCCTACGACAGGACGACTTCCTGCCCGTCGGCGTGTGCGCGTACCTGGGTGACACCCGCAAGCCCGTTGACATGGCCCTGGAGGGTGGAGCCGTCCTCACCGACGGGCAGGGCACCCTCATCACCACCGAGGAATGTCTGCTCAACCCCAACCGGAACCCCAGCATGACCCGCGCGCAGATCGAGGCCTCGCTGCTCGCCGCGTACGGGGCGAGCAAGCTGATCTGGCTGCCGTACGGGCTGCACCACGACGAGATCACCAACGGACACGTCGACCTCGTCGCCGCCTACCTGGGCCCCGCCAAGGTCCTCCTCCATACCCAGCCCGACCCCACAAGCTCCAACAACGCCAGGATGGCAGCCAACAAGGCGGTCCTCGACGCAGCGACCGACGCCTGCGGCCGGCTCTTCCAGGTGGTGGAGATGCACCACCAGCCGCACTTCCGCCAGAACGGCCTGACCGTCGAGACCTTCAGCTACACGAACTACTACCTCACCAGAGGCAGCGTCGTCGTACCCATCGCGGGAGAGCCGGCGGACGCCCCCGCCCTCGCCCAGTTCGCCACTCTCTTCCCCGGACGCGAGGTCGTCGGAACGCCGGCGCGAGTCCTGGCCTGGGGCGGCGGCGGCGTCCACTGCGTAACCCAGCACGTCCCGGCGGTCACCCTTTAGCGGTGGTTTGTTGACGGCGGGTTCGTGCGGGAGAAGGCCATGAAGTAAAGGCATCAACTACGGCCTGGGGAGCCCGAGATGACGAAACGGCTGCCGTGTCCGCCCGCGCCCGGTCCGCTCGAAGCGCACGCCGTCCGCTTCGATGACCTCTTCGGGACGCTGGCCCAGCGGCGTGGGTTTCGCGGGTACCTGGCCGGGCTGCTGCTGCCCCGCGATCGCAACAAGACGCTGACTTGCCTGGCCGGCGCCGAACCAGTGGCCGGTGCCCAGCATGCGGCGGTGCAGCGGCTGCAGTTCTTCTTGTCCGAATCGACCTGGAGCCAGGAAGCGGTCAACGCCCGCCGCCTGGAGCTGCTGCTGGCCGACCCGGCCACCGCTCCGCACCCGGGCGGGGCACTCCTCGTCGATGACTCTGGCGACCGCAAGGACGGGACGGCGACCGCGCACGTGGGCAAGCAGTATCTCGGCTCGGTCGGGAAGATCGACCGTGGTGTGGTCACCGTGACCACCTGCTGGGCGGACGAGCGCGTCTACTACCCGGTGCACGCCTGCCCCTACACTCCGGCCCATCACTTCTCCCGAGGCAAGGACGACCCGGGCTTTTGCACCAAACTGCAGATCGCGGCCGACCTGGCTGCCCGGGCCAAGGCGGCCGGGCTGGTCTTCCGCGCAGTTGGGCCGACTGCGCCTACGGCGACCAGGACAGCTTCCGCGCGAGCCTGGACACTGCTGGCCTGCCGTTCGTGATGGGCCCTCAAGCCCCAGCAGAACACCTGGGCCTACGGCCCCGACGCCCACACTCCCGTCGACGCCGAACGCCTCCTGACCTGGCAGGATGCCGAGCATCCCGGGGACTGGTCGCGCACCGAGCGCACGTTTCGCGACGGGCACACCGCCACATGGTGGGCCGCCGAGGCCAGGACTGGGACAGGATGTGCGCGCGCTCCATGGTGTGCCACATCTCGCGGTGCTCGCGGCGGCGTAAGCGCGGGGCCAACTCCCCTTCGAAAGGGGCTCGTACGGGCGCAGGCATGCTTTTCTCCATGCCTCCAGCCTGCGCCGCCGCAGCGCTCGGCGCTTGAACGAACCTGCTACGGAACGATCCAGCGGATTCTCCGGGTGAAGCCGGACGACGCGATCCCGAACATCCGCCGGCACACCCGGCTGAGACGAGCAGACCCGCCCGGGTCCGGCCGGTGCAGGCGCCGCCGAGCAGTGGATTCTTCTACGGCGTCCGTGGCGGGTAGCCGACACGGACTCATTCCGCCTCGGCAGAGCACTCCCGTACCGCCCGCTTCTTTGCAAGGGTGTCGCCACCGCAGCTCCGAACTAGTAGGGGAGAGGTATGCGCTCGTTATCGCGTGCGGCACTGGGGGCGGCCACCGCCGTCGTCCTGGCCGTCACCGCTGTCGCGCCGTCCGTGGCCGCCGGGCCACAGGACGACGCGACCGGCAGCAGATCCATCGTCGGCAGTGAGACGGCCCAGGCACAACAGGCGGACAAGCCTGTCACGGTCACGCTCGTCACCGGTGACAAGGTCCTGGTGAGCACTGACCGTTCCGGCCGCAGTGCAGCCGTCGCGCTACCGCGCGAGGACGGCAGCGTGCCCTTGCTGGAGACCCGCCAGTCGGGCAAGGACCTGTACGTCTACCCCGAGGGTGCCGCCGCGGCACTCGCTGCAGGCAAGGTCGACGAGGAACTCTTCAATGTCACCGGTCTGATCCGGCAGGGCTACGACGACGCGCACACCGACGCCGTTCCGCTGATCGCCGTCTACGACACCTCCGTCGACGTCGCCCGCGCCGTGCCCGCCGCCCCGCGTGGCGTCGAGCGCGGACCGGTGCTCAAGGCGGCCGACGGTGTGGCGCTGAAGGCCGACAAGAAGAAGGCCGCCGACTTCTGGGCGGACATCACCTCCCGCCGTACGCGCTCCGGCTCCGACCTGAAGAAGCTCTGGCTGGACCGCAAGGTCGAGGCCAACCTCGAGAAGTCCACGAAGCAGGTCGGCGCCGACCTCGCCTGGGCCGCCGGCTACGACGGCAAGGGCACCAAGGTCGCGGTCCTGGACACCGGCGCGGACGCCGAACACCCCGACCTCAAGGGCCGGATCGTCGCGTCCAAGAACTTCACCGACTCCTCCAACGACGGCGACCGCCAGGGCCACGGAACCCACACCATCTCCACGGTGGGCGGCTCGGGCGCGGCGAGCGACGGAAAGAAGAAGGGCGTCGCGCCGGGCACCGAGCTGCTCAACGGCAAGGTGCTCAACGACGGGGGATACGGCGCCACGTCCTGGATCATCGCCGGTATGCAGTGGGCCGTCGACAACAAGGCCGACGTCGTCTCCATGAGCCTCGGCAACCCGGCCGCGACCGACTGCACCGACCCCATGAGCGCCGCCGCCGAGGAACTCGCGCAGTCCAAGGACACGCTGTTCGTCGTCGCCGCCGGAAACTCCGGCCCGTCCCTCAACTCCGTCTCCTCCCCGGGCTGCGCCCCCAGCGTGCTCACCGTCGGCGCCGTCGACCGCGACGACTCCACGGCGCCCTTCTCCAGCCGCGGCCCGGCCCGCATCTCGCACACCCTCAAGCCCGAGATCGCCGCCCCCGGCGTCGGCATCTCCGCCGCCGCGGCGGGCGGGCGCGGAGTGTACGCGTACCGGACCATGTCCGGTACGTCCATGGCCACCCCGCATGTCGCGGGCGCCGCCGCCATCGTCAAGCAGCGCCACCCCGACTGGACCGCGCAGCAGATCAAGGCCGCGCTCGTCTCCTCCGCGAAGAACTCCATACCCGGCGACGCCCGCGAGACCGGAGGCGGCCGCCTCGACGTCAAGGCGGCGATCGACGCCCAGGTCCTCGGCGCCCCGGCCGTCCAGGGCGGCACCTTCAACTGGCCGCAGAGCAGCGGCGACCGCACCAGCGTCGACATCCCGTACACCAACACCGGCGACCAGCCGGTGACGCTGGACCTCGCGCTTCAGGGCGTCACCGGCAACGACGGCACCGACATCCGCTCGAAGATCGCCCGGCTGGGCGGCAAGAGCGTCACCGTGCCGGCCGGAGCCACCGTCAAGGTCCCGCTGGTCCTCGACCCGGACGCACACCTGGAGCCCGGCCAGTACGGCGACATCACCGGCCGGGTGCTGGCCACCGCCGACGGCGTCCACGTCTCCACGCCGTTCTCGCTGTACGTCCAGCCGGAGACGGTCTCCCTGCGGGTCAAGGTCGTCGACCGCCTCGGCAAGCCGGCCGCCGGCGGCTCCTCGATCGACGTCGTCGGCACCGACACCGCCACCGGCGAGCGCCGCTTCAACCGCGGCGCCATGGTCCAGGAATACCGACTGCGCCCCGGCAGCTACTTCCTCTCCAGCTTCGTCGTCACCCCCGACCCCGGCGAGGGCGCGCAGGTGGCCGATTCCCTTACCTACCTGGGCCGCCCGCAGCTGGAGCTGAAGAAGGACACCACCGTCGTCCTGGACGCCCGCGACGCCCACCGGCTGCAGATCCGGACCGAACGCCCCACCGAAGTGCGTTCTGCCACCCTTGCCTTCGCCCGCTCCTGGGACGACGTCTGGCGGCACTCCGCAACCCTTGGCGGCGGACGCGGGATCCGCGGCTACTACGCCTCCGTCGAGGGCGAGGCCACCGACGGTGACTTCGAGTTCGGCAGCTACTGGCGTGCCGCCGCCCCGTTGATCTCCGAGTTCGCCGTCGTCGGCGGCGAGACCCTGCACCCGGTCACCGCCTTCACCGGCTCGGTCAACCTCGACGGCACCGGTGAGGCCCGGCTCGTCGACGCCGGGACCGGAACTCCGGCCGAGCTTGCGGCCGCCGGGGTCCAGGGGAAGATCGCCCTGGTCCGCATCGCCGACGACAACACCTACGTTGTCCAGCAGGCCCGCGACGCCAAGGCCGCGGGCGCCAAGGCCGTCCTCGCCTACCGCTCCGCCCCCGGGCGCTGGATGCCGTCGACCGGCATCCTGCTCAGCGGCGACGTGCCGGTACTCGCTGTCGAGTCCACCGAGGCCACCGCGCTGCTGGACCGGCTGTCCGGCGGCGAGGTCACCCTCCGCTGGAAGGCCACCGCGAAGAGCCCGTACGCCTACAGCCTCGGCTTCCCCCAGAGGGGTGAGCTCGACGAGGACCGTACGTACCGGGTCGACGACGAACGGCTCGGCCGCACGGACACGACGTACCACGCCATGGGCGTAGCCACCGACTACGCCGACTTCGTCTACGCCACCCGGCCGAACGGCATGGGGATGTTCCTGGGCAACTTCGATGCCCTCCCGGCGCCCGGCACCCGCACCGAGTTCTTCACTCCCGGCGACACCTCCTGGGCACACTACGTCAACAGCAGTCTTCCCTTCGGCGAATCCATGGTCGGCCGGACGCGGTCGTACCAGGCAGGCGAGCAGGACACGGAGCGCTGGTACGACGGGGCGATCGCCCCGGTCGCCCCGCGCGACGCCGACGGAAAGCCCCTCCTCACCGCCGAACGCCAGGGCAACCTGATCGGCTTCGCCACCGCGATGTGGGGCGACAACACCCACCACGCCGTGGACGGTTCCTTCGGTGACATCGGCAACCTGCGGCTGCGCCGCAACGGCGAGGAGATCGGCAGGAGCATCTACCCCTTCGGGGTCTTCAAGGTCCCGGCCGAGGACGCGGAGTACGAACTGGAGCTGAACACGGAAAAGTTCGGCTTCCCGGCCAGGGTCTGGCAGCGGTCCAACAGCGTCAAGACCGTCTGGAAGTTCCGCTCCGCGCTCGACGAGAACGTCTACTCGCAGGGCATCCCGATCCTCTTCCCCCGCTACGAACTCCCCGAGGACAGCAACAAGACCCTCGCCGCGGAGGACGGCCAGAAGATCACCCTGACCGCAACGGGCCACGCCGGCTACACCCCGGCCGCCCTGACCGGGGCCAAGCTGTCGTACTCCTACGACGGCGGCACCACCTGGACCGAGGCCCCGGTCGACCGGCACGACGGCACCTGGAGCGCCACCGTGAACCACGCGGGTGCCTCCGGCAAGCAGGTCACGCTGAAGGCCGAACTGACGGACGCCAACGGCAACTCCGTCACCCAGACCGTGGTCCGCGCCTACGACGTGCGCTGACCGCGAACGGCTCCGCCGGGCGTCCCCCTCGTGAGGGGAGGGACGTCCGGCGGAGCCATTTCATGAACCGAGCGCATGCGATGCGGGCCCTCGGAAGGTGCGGCGACAGGCGTTCGGCTTCGTACCGAGCATGCGCAGGAATGTGCGACATCCCGCGAGTTCCTCTGAGCCCCGCTGAGTCCTTGTCCCTGTGGCCAGGGGGGTTCTTCCTCCTTCGTGTGGTCTGCGGTCTTGTGACGCAACTTCGGGATTCTTGAAGCGTTCTCACCGTGTCCGACCGATCCACAGTCGGGCCGAACACGGCGAACCTGGGGGTCCGGTAGGAACGGAGCAGAGAACCGGCTTTGCTGTCAGAAGTTTTGACGGTGTGTGACCTAGGCCGTCAGGGTGTGCGGGTGAGTGATGACACGCCGCTCGCCAGGTAATCCCGTGACGGGCCGAGGGGCGCGGCAAAACCCGTTGCCGGCGGGCGATGCGGCGTGGGATACGTGGCGGCAGTTCCATTGCCGTTGATCCTGGGGAGCCCTCGTGACCACGACCGTCCACGCCGTCGATCCGCACGACGAGGCAGCGCTGCGCGCCTGGTACGCGTGCTTCCGGGAGGGGGCCGTGGCCGGGCGCACCGATCCCCTCGTCGACTCCTTCGGCAGCCTGGCTCCCCGGCTGCGCGACCGGAGCGAGGCCGCGCCGCGCCGGGTCCGGGCGGTCGCCGCCTACGAGGGCGGGGCCGTCGTCGGGGCCCTGCTGCTGGGGTTCCCGCTGGCGGAGAACCGGCACGTCGCCGAGGTCGAGATCGACGTCCCGCCAGGCCATCGACGCCGCGGCGTCGGCGCCCTGCTGTTCGAGCACGCCGTGGACGCGGCGCGGGCCGAGGGCCGTACCACCCTGCTCGGCGAGGTCCCGGTCCCCGACGGCGCTGGCCCCGACGGCGCGCCGGGGTTGCGCTTCGCCGAGCGGCACGGCTTCGGCATCGAGCACGGCGAGGACCACTACGTGCTGCCGCTGCCGGCGGTCGGCACGGCGCCGATCCGGGACGGCTACTCCTTGACCGGCTGGGTCGGTTCCTGCCCGCAGGAGCACCTGGACGCCTACGCGGCACAGCGGACCGCGATGGGCCGCGACGTGCCGACCGGCACTCTCGACGTGGAGCCCCCGGTGTGGGACGCGGCCCGGGTCCGTGCGGCGGAGGGCCGGCACGTGAAGCAGGGCTTCACCCCCGTCGTGACCATGGCCAGGGGGCCGGGTGACGAGTACGCGGGCTACACGCTGATCCTCGTGATGGCCGACCAGGACGGGCAGGTGCTGCAGGGCGACACCCTGGTGCTGCGTGCGCACCGGGGGCACGGCCTCGGCGCGGCACTCAAGGCCGCCAACCTGGCCCGGCTGGTGGAGGCGTTCCCCGGCAGCGCCCGCGTCCACACCTGGGTCGCCGGCACCAACACCGCCATGCTGGCCGTCAACCGCCGCTTCGGCTTCCGCCGCGTCGACTCCGAGGCCGGCGTCCAGCGCCGCCTCGACTGATGCCCTCCGCGGCACCGCCGCACCCGCCATCCACCGACGGCTCCTCACGCACTGCCAGCCCCTCGACTGCACCTCGGCGATCCCGGCACAGCGCAAAGCCCGCCTCGAGTACGAGAACCGCGTGAACGCTCTCGGGGCTACCGGCTGACCAAGGTGAACCACTGCCAGAAGTTTTGACAGCAGCACCGGTTCTCTGTTCCGTTCCTACCGGACCCCCAACCTCCACCTTCTGATCAACAACCAGACCGCCACCAAGACCGACCGCGCCAGCAACCACTGGATCAGCGGCCGATGCGCGGGCAGGCCGCGACCCTGGAGAGGCTGCGCGTCGACCGGCACATCGAAGAAGCCATGGTCCAAGGACCCGACCCCCTCCACTTCGCCGAGGTGTTCGGACTCGACGAGAAGACCGATGCGCTACGCGGACTCCGCACGAGCTCTGCTGGGACAGGCCGCTGAACAGCAACTTCGACGAAATCAGCTCGACCAGGACACCCCGTGAAGGGAATCATGGGCGAGTGACGTCGACCGAAGCAGCAGCAAGTGTCCTTCAGGACCATGCCGCCCTCTGGAGCACGGGAGACGTACGGGCAGGCGACGTCATCAGTGCCGCCTGTGATGCGCTCGTCGCCGGGCTCGACAGTCCGGGGCTTCGAATCCTGGCAGCCTGCACACACGCTGAGGCGGACTACGACGTGCACGAATTGCTCCCCGAGGCCCTCGACGAGCTCGGCCTCACCTTCTATTCAGTCGCCAGCGATGCCGGCAAGGAAGCTGCCGTGCGCGCGCTCGCACGCCGCTTGCTCGCCGGCGAGCTGTCACCTCGCGAGTTCACCTTCCGGATTCACCAGCGTCACGGACACGAACTCGCACTTACGGAACAGCTGGCCGAACTCGACGTGAAGCTCCCCCTTTGACCTGGACAGCCTGATACTGGGACGGAAGGTCCCGGAGGAAGCAGTTACAGGCAGTGAGCAAGAAGAGCAATATGAGCA
>NZ_JBEZKL010000091.1:0-30083 GCF_040704695.1 Streptomyces sp. NPDC048411 | reverse complement strand
GCGGTGGTGCCGACGGCGTCGGCGATCTGGGTGAGGAAGCCGACGCCGCGGGGGCGGGACCAGGCGTCGACCATGGCCTGGAGCTCCCGGGCGCGTTCGACCTGGCCGCGCAGGGCGGCCAGTTGGGCCAGATACGCACGAGTGTGATGCGCGAGCAACAGGTATCCGTGGGACGTCGTGAGGTCCAGGCAGCGCTGTCCGGTGCGCTC
This sequence comes from Streptomyces sp. NPDC048411, assembly GCF_040704695.1. NCBI lineage: Bacteria > Bacillati > Actinomycetota > Actinomycetes > Kitasatosporales > Streptomycetaceae > Streptomyces > Streptomyces sp. NPDC048411. The sequence goes on along the minus strand of NZ_JBEZKL010000091.1, from coordinate 29,874 downwards.
GGCCTCGTCCCAGTCACCGACCGTGATCTGGTCGAGCATGATCAGGTGCAGCATCGTCATGCTGTTGCGTACGAAGCCCGTCTCGGCCTCGCGGTCCACGGTGCGCTGGAGATGCGGCCGGTACTGGCTGAGTGTGTCCACGTGGTAGGCGGCGACCCCCAGCCGGCTGATGTCCCAGGGTTCCATGTCCGCAAGGCCGGTGAACTCCCGCTCCACCCGTTCCCGCACACCGGCACCGTGCCGGACCACGTCGCCCCACGCGTCGCCGTAGATCATCGAGCGCGACGGGACCAGATCGCCCAGCGAGCCGAGCAGCGCGCGCGTCTCCTGCCACTGGGCCGGGTCACCGGCGTACTGGTCGATCGCCAGCAGCAGGTTCACCAGCCGCGGGAGATCTTCGGAGGCCTTGCGTGGCGTGCGGTGGCGCAGGCTCTCGATCGCCGCGGCGACCTGGCGGTGCGAGTGCCGTACGTCCCCGTCCTCGAAGAGCGCCATATAGGCCGAGGTGACCACGGACGCCGGGGACTCGTCCGTGCCCGGTGACCGGTCGGAGCGGGCGAGCCGCTGCGCCTGGTCGAAGAGCCCCGCGTGGGCCGCGGCGAAGGCCGCGTCGCTGAGTCTGCGGGAGCGGTCCTCGCGGTTCTCGCTCAGCTCTGCGGCCCGGGTCAGCCAAGTCACGGCGGCCACCGCGCTGCCGCGCCGGGTGGCGGAGTCGGCCGCCGCCTCCAACGCGGCCGCGACCTCTTCGTCCGGGTCGACCGTCGCGGCCGCCAGATGTGTGGCCCGCCGCTCGACGTCGTCGCGGTGCACCCTGGCGAGGTCGGCATGGGCGGCCCGGCGCTGGTTGGGCGTGGCCGTCTGCACCACGGTGGAACGCACCAGCGGGTGCCGGAAGACGAAGTCGCCGCTGACCGGGTCGATCTCCAGCAGGCCGGCCGCCACCGCCTCGACGGCGTCGCGCACACGGTAGCGGCCCAGACCGTGCGCGGGCACGGTTCCCGGGGTCGCTCCGACACCGTCGAGGGCACCGCGCAGCAGCTCCGCACGGACGGCGTCGCCCAGCCTCCTGATACGTGTGCCGTATACGTGCTGAAGGCGCCGGGGCAAGGGCAGTGAGGCGTCGTGCAGTCCGAGGAACTCCGCCGCCGCGAGTTCCGCCTGCCCGGCGGGGACATGGGCGGGCAGTTCGAGCAGTGCCAGCGGGTTGCCCCGGGCCTGGTCCAGCACCAGACGGCGGACAGGTGTGGCCAGGCCCGGGTGGCGCAGGTCCAGAAGTCGCTGCGCGGCCTCCTCGGAAAGGGCCGTGACCGGCAGTTCCGGCAGGGCGGCGGTGTCGAAGCCCGACGCGACGTCCGAACGCAGCCCGACGACGAGCTTCACCGAGCTGCCCGTGAGCCGACGCCCCAAGAACCCGACCACCGCGACGCTGGAGGCGTCCAGCCACTGGCCGTCGTCGAGGAGCAGCAGCAGCGGCCGGGTCGAGGAGGCCCGGGACAGCAGGTCCAGGACGGCGATGCCGAGCGACATGACCGACGGTGGCTTTCCGCCGCTCCGCCCGAAGACCGTGTCGAACACCGTGCGGTGCACCTGATCCAGGCCGTCGACGAAGGGCAGCAGAGGGTGCAGGAGCTGGTGCAGGCCGGCGAACGGAAGCCCGGACTCCGCCTCGACCCCGGCAGCCCGGACCACCTCGTTGCCCGCCCGCGCCGCCAGCTGGGCCACATGGTCGAGCAGGGCGCTCTTGCCGACCCCTGTCTCCCCCCTGAGGACGAGGGACTGCCCTTCGGCGGCCGTGACGAACGCGGACAGCTGCCCCCGTTCACCGTCCCGGCCGATCATCGTCACGAGCGATTCCACGGCGCCCCACTCCCTTCACCACCGGACCAGCCTCGTGTGTCCACGGTCGAGCCTATGTGTGCGGGCTGCCGTTCTCGCGATGAAGGAAACCGTGAAGCACATGTTCCGCTTGTTCCCTCTGAGCAGCGAGCGCCGAAAGCGGTATATATCAGGGCAATCAGCCGAACTTCCCGCCCCCGAGCCTCGGTCGTACCGCATACGCCGCACGCCTTCGTTACCTGCGAACCCGCCCGCGCCGCCGACACCTGACCGGGCGCAATGCCGATACCGCCGTCGACACCGGACGCCCGGCAGGTGAACGCATGATCACATGTGAGATCGAAACACACACCTGTAGTGGATCACATATGACAGGGTGCACGGTGGCGAGTCGGCCGTCGCCCCGGGGGCGGGTTCGGGTACGCAGCAGGTGTGGACGGCCGCGTCGGACGGGACACTGCGTGCGTTGGGCAAGTGCATGACGGTGGCCGGTGGTGCCACGGCGACGGTACGCAGGTGCAGTTGTCGGCGTGCACGGGTGCAGCGTCGCAGAAGTGGGCGTCGCAGACGAACGGTTCGCTGGTCGCGACGGCGTCGGGCAAGTGCCTGGACCCGACCGGCTCCGCCAACGGCACCAAACTCCAGATCTGGACCTGCGCCGCCAGCGCCTACCAGCTCTGGACCCTCCCGGTCTGACCTGTACCTTCATCGGCTTCGGGCCCGGTGGGAAACCCTCCCGCCGGGCCCGAAGTCATGCTGCCGTCCCGATCCGCGTCTCATGACGCTCCGTTGCCCTGCAGAAACGTGTCGACCACCACGTCGGCAGCCTGCGCGGGGCCGAGGTGTGTCTGCCGGTGTGCCGCCAGGTTCACCAGCTCGGGCAGCAGCGGCCCTGTCCATCCCTCCGGCTGGTCCCGGCGCAGAAGTCCTTCGGCGGTGGCCCGTTCGAGGAAAGCGTCGACCTCGGCGATACATGCGTCACGGCGGGCGTGGACGGTGTCGTCGGCGAGCATGCGGGTGAGGTCGACGGGCCAGGTGCGGTTGACGGCGATGATGTTCTCGACGTAGCGGTGCAGTGCGACGGCGACGGGTGCCTCACGCAGCCGCGCGTCCTCGATGGCCCGCTCGATCGCGCGCAGTCGGGATTCGTAGATGGCCGCGAGGAGTTCCTCGCGACAGGCGAAACGCCGGTAGACGGTGCGCCGGTCAACCCCCGCCTCGGCGGCGATGCTCGCGATGCTCGCGCCCGGGTCGGCGGCGAGCATGCGTGCCCCGGTGGTCAGGACGGCTTCCAGGTTGCGTGCTGCGTCGGCTCTCATTCCTCAAGAGTAACGTCGATGCGGAGGATCAGGAGTCTGTCACCACTTGCATGTGTATCTACTGAAGAGAAGTGCTACATTGAAGTGGCACTTCAGGAACTCGTCCGAGAGAACCGAAAGAGAGAAAGCACATGATCACCTACGACCGGCTTTTCATCGGAGGCTCTTGGGTGGCGCCGAGCGACCCGGGTCTGCTCGACATCGCCTCGCCGCACGACCAGTCGGTGATCGGCCGCGTGGCACAGGCGCAGCCGGCGGACGTCGACCGCGCGCTGGCCGCGGCGCGGGCGTCGTTCGAGGCGGGTGGGTGGCGGCTGACTCCGCCGGCGGAGCGGATCGCGGTCCTGCGGCGGTTCAACGCGCTGCGCGAGGAGAACGCGGAGAAGGCCGCGCACCTCATCTCGCTGGAGAACGGTTCGGCGGGCTGGTTCACCATGGCCGGACAGCCCGGTCTGACCCGGCAGGCGAACGCCTACCTCAAGGCGGCGGAGGAGTTCGGCTGGGAGGAGATCCTGGTGCCCTCCGACCCGGCGTCCCCGGTGCGCAGTGTGGTGCGCCGTGAGGCGGTCGGGGTCGTGGCGGCCGTGATCCCGTGGAACTCGCCGTTCTCCTCAGCCACATCGAAGATCATCCCGGCCCTGCTCGCCGGCAATTCCGTGGTCCTCAAGGTGTCCCCGGAGAACTCGCTGAGCATGAGCTTCCTGGCCGAACTGCTGGAGCGCGTGGGCCTGCCCGAGGGTGTGATCAGCGTCCTGCCCGCGGACCGGGAGACCAGTGAGTACCTGGTGTCGCACCCCGAGGTCGACAAGATCGCGTTCACCGGTTCGACGCGGGCCGGCCGCCGCATCGCCTCCATCGCGGGGGAGCAGCTCAAGCGGGTCAGCCTGGAGCTGGGCGGCAAGTCCGCCGCCGTCATCCTGCCGGACGCCGACATCGACAAGGCCGTCGCGGGCCTGAAGTTCGGCTCCCTGCTCAACAACGGCGAGTCGTGCATCGCCCAGACCAGGATCCTGGCCCCGCGCAGCCGGTACGAGGAAGTCGTGACCGCGCTGAAGGAGCTGGTCGAGTCGCTGAAGGTGGGCGACCCCAACGACCCCGACACCTTCATCGGCCCGATGATCCGCCCCGACCAGCAGCAGCGGGTGCGCAGCTACATCCAGCTCGGCATCGAGGAGGGCGCCCGCCTGGTCACCGGCGGCCCGCAGATCCCCGAGGGCCTGGAGAAGGGCAACTACCTCACCCCCACCGTCTTCGCCGACGTCGACAACTCGATGCGCATCGCGCAGGAGGAGATCTTCGGCCCGGTCCTGGTCGTCATCGCCTACGACGACGAGGACGACGCCGTCCGCATCGCCAACGACTCCGAGTACGGCCTCTCCGGCGGCGTCTGGTCCGCCGACGAGGCCCACGCCCTGGCCGTCGCCCGTCGCATCCGCACCGGAACCATCACCGTCAACGGTGCCTCCGTCGCTTTCGACGGCCCGTTCGGCGGCTTCAAGGCCAGCGGCATCGGCCGCGAGTACGGCGCGGTCGGCCTCGGCACCTACACCGAGTACAAGACCATCACCGTCTGACCACCGCAGGGCCCGGCTGCACCAGCTGTACGAGACGCACCACACGACACACGACGATCCGCCGCCGGCGGCAGATGGCTCGCGCCGACGTGTAGGAGACGTCGAGCGTGACGGAACGGAACCGGCCCCGGTGGCGCCGGCCAGGTGCGACGGGGTGACCGTCACCTCGGTCCGCCGCTCGGCCTTCCCGGACAGGTCCGTGGCCACCGCGTAGTCCAGCTGCACCGCCCTCGGCATCGACCACGCCCTCTTCCCCGTCATCCGCTTCCGCGCCGCGCTCGCCCGCCACGGCGACCCGGTTTGGGCGGCGGGCGAGAGCGTGGACACCGCGGGCAAGGCGGTGGCGCTGTCCGGACTGACCGTCCTGGTCAGCCGAAGGCGTCGACTACGACACGAAGACGAGGACACTGCGCGTGTCCATGCTGTCTCTCGGCCTGTGCAAGGGAGCGACGGTGATCTTCTCCTACCACTGGGAGGAGGACCAGGAAGACGGGCATGTCTGCTGCCGGGAGAGCGCCTCGCCTGACGTTCGCATCTCGCGTTTTCCTCCGTTACGGATTCACCATGCGAGATGTTTTTAACGCTCAATCCAGAACTGTTACCTTGACGCCGTTTCCGAAGCAGCGGCGCCGGCTCCCACAGACGTGTCGGCACGCGGCCCGGCGGGGTGGGTGGGGATGGACGAGAAGACCTTCGGTCGGTTGCTGCGCGAGGCGCGGCAACGTGCGCTGTTCACGTTGGAGCGCCTCGCCGAGGTGTCCGGCGTGAGTGTGCGGGCCATCAGCGACATGGAACGTGGCCAGAGCCTGCCGCGGCAGGCGACTCTGCGCGAGCTGATGGACCCTCTGGGACTGGATGAGGACGAACGGCGGCGCCTCGTGCGGGCGTCCACGCGGTCCACCAGGCAGGTGCCCCGGCAACTGCCGCCCGATCTGGCCGTCTTCCGCGGCCGCGAGGAGGCGCTGACGGCCGTCCACGCAATCACTTCGCAGGTCGCCGCGCGGTGCGGACAGGTCGTCATCGCCGCGGTCGGCGGGATGGCAGGCGTGGGCAAGACCACCCTGGCGGTGCACTGGGCCCATCAGGTGGCAAAACATTTCCCCGACGGTCAGCTGTATGTGAACCTGCGTGGGTTCGAGAACTCCGGACGACCCCTGGACCCCGGCGAGGCCCTGGCCGGGTTTCTCGGCGCGCTCGGGGTGCCCAGCAGCGACATACCGCGCGGCACCGAGGAACGCAGCGCCCTGTTCCGTGAGCAGGCCGCGTCCCGTCAGCTCATCGTCGTACTCGACAACGCGCGGGACGCGGACCAGGCCAGGCCGCTGCTGCCCGCCGCCCCCGGGTGCCTGACGATCCTCACCTCACGCAGCCGGCTGTCCGCTCTGGCCACGGCCGAGGGCGCCTCGCTGATCAGTCTGGACGTGTGGACACAGCCGGAGGCCGTCGCCGCGCTCGCCGCCAGGATCGGTGCGAAGCGGTGCCGGGCGGAGCCCGAGGACGCCGCCCGTCTGGTCGAGCTGTGCGGACACCTGCCGCTGGCGATCGCCGTCGTCGGAGCGCAGCTGAGCGCGGAACCGCGGATGTCGTTGCGTCTCGCCGCCCGCGAACTGGCCGAGGCCCGGCTGGACACCCTGTCGGCCGGTGACCGGCGGGCCGACGTCCGTGCCGTCTTCTCCTGGTCGTACCGGGCCCTGACACCTGACACGGCACGCTTCTTCCGGTATCTGGCCCTCCACCCCGGGTCGGTCGTGTCCGCCGAGGCCGCCGCCTCGCTGGCGGGCGCGGAGATGACGGTGGCCCGCCGGCACCTGGGCGAACTGACCTCGGCCAGCCTGCTGTCGCGGGACGCCGACGGGCGGTACATGCTGCACGACCTGGTGCGGGCCTACGGCACCGAACTTGCCGAGCAGGAACAGGACGACCGCTCCGCCGCCGAGACACGTCTGCTGGACTACCTGCGACACAACGCCCACGCGGCCAACCACTTCCTCGACACCCGGCGCGGGATCGAACCGACCGAACCGCCGGTCCCCGGAGCGGTGCGTGTCGCCATCGGCAACCGCGAGGAGGCACTGGACTGGTTCGGCCAGGAGGAGCCGACCGTCGCGGCCGCGCTGCGCTCCCTGGACGATCCGCGGCTGCTGCGCCACCGCATGCACCTCACACTCGACTGGCAGACCTACTTCGCGGTCATGGGCCGCTGGGCCGAGGAGATGACGATCCAGCGCATCGGCCTCGACGTGGCCCTCGTGCTGGACGATCCGGTCGCCGTCACCAGGAACTGCGCGGGCCTGGCGAGCGCGCTGGCCCAGACCGGGCACGTCGACGAGGCCGATGAGCAGGTCGACCTGATCCTGCGGCAACTGCACCGGCTGTCCCCGGCGGAGCGGGCCTTCGCCGAGCGGAGCGTCGGCTGGGTGCGTTCCCGTCAGGAGCGTTACACCGAGGCTCTGGACCACTCCGCGAGGGCGCTGGCGCTGTTCCGCACACTCGGTGACAGCGGTGCCGTGGGCCGTGAACTCAACGCGGTGGGTTCGTACCGGGCCATGCTCGGCGACCACCGGGCGGCGGTCGCCAGCTGCGAGGAGGCGATCCCCCTGCTGCGGGAGTCCGGCAACCGCCGCGACGAGGCCGCGACCTGGGACAGCCTCGGCTACGCCCGGCACTGCCTGGGAGATCTCGACGCCGCGATCGCCGACTACCGGACGTCGTTGCGGTTGTACGAGGAGGTCTTGGACCCGTACAACCAGGCCGAGGTGTTCGACCACCTCGCAGCGGTCCAGCTGGAACGGGGAGGGCACGCCCAGGCGCGGGAGAGCTGGATCAGGGCGGCCGACCTGCTGAAGGCGATCGACAGCCCGCGCGCCGCACAGGTGCGCGCCAAGGCGGAGTCCCCGCCACAGCCGTGAGCGGACCGGCCGATCCGGAACCGGGACAGTGACACGCGGGGCGTCAGGGTGTGACCACCCGGTAGCTCAGCGTCGCCCCGGGAAGGTCGGTCTGAGTCAGCGAGCCGCTACGCCACGGGGGAGTGCCGGTGCAGCCGGCCCCGGAGTAGAGCTCCAGGGACGCGGAGCCGGAGGCGATCTGGACCGAGAGGGCCGCCTTCGACAGAGTGTGACACGTGCCGAAGTCGTCGAGATCGACCGTTGTCACCGTCCCGGTTCCGGTGGTGCCCGAGTAGAGGTACGCGCCCTCCTGCAACGGGGGCCAGCCGGCGGCGTTCGCCGCCCCGGCGCCGAGGCCGATCAGGGCCGCAGCCATGGTCGCGGCAGCGGCAGCGCTACGGGGTCTCGCCTTGGGTGTGAACATGCAATCCACCCCTTCCTGTGTGTGACGACGTCGGGGAGGCGTCGTCACGACTGGTTTCGGTCGATGCGGCCGGCAGCAGACTCTTGCACATTCAAGCATGTGTCGGGTAGTGCGAATCTGGCCACATACATGTGTGTCGGCCTGCCCGTTGCTCCGGTTGCTCCCGTTGCACACCTGGAGCGTCACCGCGGTGCCGCCGGCGGTGGCGTTGTTCGCGACGCCGACGCAGCTGCCGAGGGATCTGCACGCTGCCGTCGGCCGCGATCGACCAGTCCTGCGAGACGCCCGTCCCGCAGGTGTTCAGCCGCAGCGCGGTGGCCGCGGCGTTGATGGAACCGGACCCGTTGAGGTCGGCGCACTTGCCGCCGATGCCGGTGATGTGGCCCGCCAGCACGGAGGCGGGCAGCTGCCAGCGCTGGCTACGTGTCCGGGACGGCATCGGGTTCATCCGCGGCGCGACTCCGCGACGAACGGCTCGGGCACACGTGCGAATCTCCGAGGTTTCCCCGACAGCCGTCCGCTGCCTCCTTGACAGGAACGCCTGGCACGTCAATCCTCATAACCTGCTAGAGCGGTGACTCATTGTGGTTGTGTGCACATGTGATGCGCACACTCCGGAACGAACGCGAGGACGTGGCATGATCAGCAGGCGGAGACTGACCCAGGCCGTGACGGCGGCTGCGGCGACGGGAGCGGCCGGTCTTTCCGGGGCCGGCCAGGCGTCGGCGCTCACGCGGGTGGCGGCCGCCACGGTCCCGACCGGGCGGGGCGCGCACGGCCTGGGGCCGGTGCGCCACACCCGTACCGACGTGCTGGACATCGCCTATCACGACGTGGGACCGGCCGACGGCACACCTGTGATCCTGCTGCACGGCTGGCCGTTCAGTCCTGTCGGCTCCTACGCCGAAGTGGCGCCCGCGCTCGCCCGGCGCGGGTACCGCTGCTACATCCCCTACCTGCGGGGCCACGGAGAGACCCGGTTCCTCCACGCGGACGCCTTCCGCTCCGGTCAGCAGGCGGCGCTCGGCGCGGACCTGATCGCCTTCATGGACACGCTCCACGTTCCCCGGGCACTGTTCGCCGGATACGACTGGGGCGGGCGGGCCGGTGACGTCGCCGCGGCGCTGTGGCCCGAGCGCTGCACCGGCCTGGTCTCCGTGAACGGCTATCTCATCCAGAACCTCGCCGTCGCGCAGGAGCCGCTGGCCCCCGCGATCGAGTCGGGCTACTGGTACTTCTTCTACTTCCTCACCGACCGCGGGCAGAAGGGGCTGCGCCGGAACCGGGAGGACCTGGCGCGTGTTGTCTGGCGCCGTAACTCGCCCGAATGGCGGTTCACCGAGGCCGAGTTCGCGCAGGCGGCGGAGTTGTGGACCAACTCGGACTACGTCGACGTGGTGATCCACAGCTACCGTCACCGCCTGGCCGCCGCCCCGGGCGCTCTCCGTTACGCGGACCTGGAGAAGCGGCTGCTGGACCAGCCCAGGATCGCCGTCCCCGCCGTCACGCTGGACGGACAGGCCGACGGCGTCATCCCGTGGACCGACGGAAGCGGCTACGCCGTCCACTTCGCGGGCCCCTGGACGCACCACGTCGTCCCGGGCGCCGGCCACAACCTCCCCCAGGAGCAGCCCGGGGCGTTCACCGACGCGATCCTCGAAGTCGACGCCATGGGGTGACCGTTCCTCACCAGTGTGCGTGAGTGAGTCCTGGACCCACTGTTGCGTACTGGGCGCATCCCGAACGGTGTTGGATGCACTGGGTTCCCGCTTTCGCTTCCCACTCGGCGGCACGCCTCCAGGGGCGTGGTCCGTCGCGGGCGGGCGGGCGGGCTCCCTCACGCCCCCGGGCGTCCGGTCCGGCCTGGGCGGTCCGATGCCCCGCACGATCACTCCGGTCGTGTGGGGGCGGTGCCGTCCGACGCCGGACCGGGTGTCCGAGGGCGCGTCGTCCGATCGCGATGCCCGCGGCATCGTGACGGGACTTCTTTCGGCGTGGGGTGACCAGCGGTTTCTGCCAGTGCTGGGCACCCCACATGCTGGTGTAGGCGGGGTCGACCGCGACGATGCTCAGGCCGTGTTCGGCGGCCATCGACACCAACCGGGCCTTGAGCCTGCCGGTCGGGATGCCCGAGATCAGCTGCCGGAACCGCTTCTGGCGGCCGTGCTTCTCCCGGGTCTTCTCGGTGGTGAAGTCGAGGTCTTCGATGCCGATCGCGGCGACACCGGCCTGCCCCGCCCAGTGGATCAGGCGTGTCAGGGCGTGGCGGATCTGTGCGTCGCGGTGGCCGGCGGCTCCAGACGATCTTTGCGACAACGCGCGACTACCGCCTCAGCCAACCGGTCCCGGTTCAGCTCCACCGGGCACAACTCCGCAGCCAACCACTGCGCGAGCTGGACCTGGTCTTCCTGCGTGCACTCGCGGAAACCGAATGCCGCCCGGACCTCCATCCGGTGCCGCTTGATCGCCCGCCCGGACCAGTCATAGGCACCCCACTCCTCGGCCGGTACCCTCACCTGCTGGGCCACGTACGGCACCGCGGCCGCCTCTCCCGCGTTCTGTCTTCGCCGGGGTGATGAGGTGGTAGCGGCAGCCGGGTACCGGTCCTGGCCGCAGTCGGTTGCCCACCTGAGTGTGCTGGTTGCCCCGCAATATCGGGGCCAGCGCCTGGCCCGGGCCGTGGCGTCCGCAGCAGTGGCCCATGCCCTCGATGCTGGGTTGCTGCCGCAGTGGAGAGCACGGCCCTATCCATCACAGCGTGTGGCTGTAGCTCTGGGGTTCCACGAACTGGGCGCCCAGCTCAGCGTCCGGCTTGGCGACGTCCTCCTCTACCAGGGTCGGTAAGGATGGAGCCTCCTCCGCGACTGCCATGTGGGTTGAGAACGGCGAGCCCGAGATTCTCAAACGGCATGGCAACAACGCAGGTCAGCATCGTGGCTCCCGCCGATTGCGCTGCGACAGGACACCCGCCCGCGCCAACCCGTCCACTGGACTCACTCCCGCTCACTACAACGCACTTCAGGGCGGCAAACCAGCAGCATCTCGCAACCCCCGCCCGGACCACCGGAACCGGGCACAGGCCTCCACGGTATGACGTGGAGGCCTGTGCCGGGTTCCGGGCGGGCTCATAGCCGACCACCGCGTCACCATTTTGACAGGTGACGCATCAGGATGCAGGCTGATAGTCGTCCGAGCGACAAGCGGGACGCGATCCACGATCGGCGAAGTGGAGAACGGCCATGAACAAGGAACTCACCACGGATGCCGTGGCGGCGATACGGCACGCGAAGCACGGCACGCTTCCCGAGCGCATCCGGCTCGAGGCCATGTCCGAAGAGGTGGAGGCCGCGCCGGACGGTGAGGTGAACGCCTCGTACAACCCCGAAGGCTCGTGGAACCGCTCCGCGCGCCCGGCCCTCGACCTGGGACTGCAGAGCCACGGGCACCGGCTCGGTCCGCAGGGGGTGGACCGTACGCTGAGACGGATGATTCCGTACGCTACAGAGCCAAGTGTTGACATGACTCGATTCGATGTACAGCACCGCAGCTCGGTTTCATCTCAGCCCTTGGAGACAGCAGCCCGATGAACGACCTGGACCGCCCGGCCCGTCCTGCCTCAGCGCGACTGATCGGGCGGGACAAGGACCTGGAGTTCATACGGTCCCACTTCAACGGTTCCGCCATTCACGGAGCGGCCCTGTTGCTGTCCGGCGAGGCCGGCATAGGCAAGACCGCGCTGCTCGACGCGGTGGCGGCGGAAGCACGGCGCGAGGGCACGCGCGTGCTGCGGGCGAGCGGGGTGCAGTTCGAGGCGGACATCAGCTACGCCGGACTCAACCAACTGCTCGTACCACTGTTCGACTCCTTCGACCGGCTGGACCCCAGCCACCGCGACGCCCTGCGCGTCGCGGTGGGCATCGGCAGCGGTCCCCCTCCCAACCGCCTTCTGACGTCCACCGCGGCCCTGCTGCTGCTGCGTCAGATCGCCGCCGACACTCCGCTGCTGGTCGTCATCGACGACCTGCCGTGGCTGGACCGCGCCACCACGTCGGTACTGGGCTTCGTGGCCCGGCGGCTCATCGGCAGCCGCATCAGCTTCCTCGCGGCCTCCCGCGTCACCTCCGACGGCTTCTTCGAGGCGAGCGGCCTCACCGAACACCGGCTGCAACCGCTGGACGACAGGTCGTCGTCCGAACTGCTCGCCCACACCCACCCCGGGATGTCCCGCGCCGTGCGACGTCGTATCGCGGCGGAGGCACACGGAAACCCGCTCGCGCTCGCGGAGCTGCCCGCCGCCCTGGACAGCGAACAGCGCACGGCACAGGTGGCGGTGCCCTCGGTACTGCCCCTCAGCGAGCGCCTTCAGCAACTGTTCGTCTCCCGGGTGGCCGATCTGCCGGCCCCGAGCCGGGAGCTGCTGCTGATCGCGGCGTTGGAGGGCACCGGCGACCTCACCGTGCTCGAGGCGGCCGTGGCCGGCCGTCCTGTCATCGACATGCTCGAGTCCGCGGAGCGCGACCGGCTGGTCGCGATCTCGGGCCCGTCCCGGCGGCTGTCCTTCCGGCATCCGCTGATCGGTTCCGCAGTGGTGGTGACGGCGACGGCAGCCGACCGCCGCAGGGCGCACCAGGCGCTCGCCGCCGCGCTCACCGACCAGCCCGAGCGCCGCGCGTGGCACCTCGGAGAGGCGGCGCTGGGCCCGGACGAGACGGTAGCCGACCTCCTGGAACAGGCCGCCCGGCTGCGCCTGAGGCGCGGGGATGCCCTGGGCGCGGTGGCGGCGCTCACCCGCGCCGCGGGGCTCAGCCCGGTGCCGGCCGACGAAAGCCGCCGCCTGGCGGAGGCCGCCTACATCGGCACCGACGTCAGCGGCGAACTGGCGGATGCCTCGCGCCTGCTGGCCGGGGCCAGACGGGCCGACCCCACCGCCCAGGAGTCGCTGCACGCGGCAGCGGCATCCGCCCTCCTCCTGATCAACAAGGACGGTGACATCAACACCGCGCACCGACTGCTGGTCGGCGCGATCGAGGCCGGAGGGCACCGCTACGACGCATCCGACGACGCCCTCATCGAAGCCCTGTTCACCCTGATCTCACTGTGCTGGTTCAGTGGTGATCCACAGAAGTGGCCGCCGCTGTTCCGAGCGCTGGAGCGGCTGACCCCGCAAGCACCCGACCTGCTGTGGGCGTGCGCGCAGACCTTCGCCGACCCGGCCCGCACCGGGCACCGGGCGCTGGGCGTCCTCGACGCACTGCTGGCCGACATCGGCCAGGACCCGACCCGCGTCATCCGCATCAGCACCTGCTCGGTGTACACGGAACGGCTGACGGCCTCGCGGAAGGCGTCCCTCCACCTGGTCGACCAGGGCCGCGCGGGTACCGCGCCCGTGAGCAGACATCTGGCCGCGCTGGTGCACCTGAGCCTGGATTACTACTACGCGGGCCGCTGGGACGAAGCCGTGGAACTGGCCGGAGAGGGGCTCGTCCTGTGCGAGGAGTACGACTACCCCTTCTTTGCCTGCAAGCTCCAGTTCGTGCAGGCGCTCGTGGCCGCGGCCCGGGGCGACACGGAGACGAGCACTGCCCTGTCCGAGGAGATCGTCAGCTGGGCCGTCCCCCGCGGCGCCCACGGGGCCCGGGTCCTGGCCTGGCATGCCGGCGGGCTGGCCGCGCTCGGCAGCGGCGACTTCGAGGCCGCCTACCGGCATGCCGCCGCACTGAGCCCGCCCGGAACCCTCGCGCCGTACCTTCCGCAGGCCATGGCCGGCGCGCTGGACCTGGTGGAGGCCGCCGTCAGAACCGGGCGGGCCGCCGAAGCCGCCGCACACGCGGCGGCCATGCGGGAATCCGTGATGGCCGAGCTCTCGCTGCGCCTCCACATGCTTGTGCTGGCCTGCCAGGCCCTGACCACACCCAGCGATGACGCCTTCGCCCTCTTCGACCAGGCACTGTCCCTGGCCGAGCCCGGGGACTGGCCCTTCGACGTGGCACGGGTACGCCTCTTCTACGGAGAACGCCTGCGGCGCCGGCGCGTGACCAGGGAAGCCCGCGAGCAGCTGGTCCAGGCATTGACGGCGTTCGAGGAGCTCGGGGCCACACCGTGGGTGACACGTGCCACGGCCGAACTCCGCGCGAGCGGCCACGGGGCGGCGGCCCTCGCACAGCCGGGAAAGGGCCCGCTGACCGCCCAGGAGCGGGAGATCGCGACGCTGGCGGCCACCGGCCTGACCAACAAGCAGATCGCCGAGCGGCTGTTCCTGTCGCACCGGACCATCGGCACTCACCTGTACCAGATCTACCCCAAGCTCGGCATCAACTCACGAGCCGCGCTGCGCGACGCCCTGGCCGCTCTCGACCTGGAGGGCGTCGGCTGAGGGGACACCGGCTGAGAGGACCCGACGGCCGCACAGTCATATGACGTATGCAAGATGGTGTGTCCACCAGCACACTGAGCGGAGGAACGCCCCTTGGCTGTCGTGCCACCGACGCCGTCGGCAGCCGTACCTGAAGTCGAACAGCAGCGCGAAAGAGAAGTCGAATGCACGACCCCTCGGACAGCCATCCGGAGATCCACTGGCCATCCGGTTTCTCACCCGAGAACGCCCACAGCTTCCACCGGGCGCAGGCCGTCGTGCCCGGTCCGCCGGAACGGATCTTCCACCTGCTCACCGACGTGGCGAGCTGGACGAGTTGGGTTCCGGAGTGCGAGGAAGTGAGCACCGACACCTTCACCCAGACCTTTGACGTGCACTGGGCCGGATACCGGTTCGAGGTCTTCGTGGGGGAGCATGTACCGCCCCGCCGGCTCGGCTGGCTGGGAATCGGTGCCGGTGTACAGCTGTACCAGGCGTGGCTGCTCACCGAGGTCGAGGGCGGCACGCAGGTGGTGGCCGAGCACGCGGTCCGTGCCGGCGCTCCCAAGGCGGTCGACACGTTGTCCCGCGCGTGGGGACAGCGCCTGAACGAGCTGTGGCTCGCCCAGCACGCCAAGATGTTGCAGACCCCTCCAGGCGAGGGCCGGGAGACCCGATAACCGGGCCCCGCCCTCAGACACTTGCGCCTGAGGTGTCGTCCGATCCTCGGGGCGCCCGAACTCACCGGTGGCTGGCTGCGACCTGTTGGCGACAACGTCTGAAAGCCCCTTTCAAGAAGGAACGGACGCGGCACGATGAACGGCCTCCTTCTCCAGCGGAGAAGTTCGCCCGGCATGCGTCCTGACCCAGTGATGCGGCATCACTGTGGTACATAGCTGCGGAGGTCAGTAGTCCGCCAGGTGCGGCAGCTCCTCAGCCCTGGCGGGCTTGCGGTGCCCCGCAGGGGCGGCTGAGCCTGTCCCTGCGCTGCCGACCGGCCGACGGTGAGGAAAGACCAAGTGCCTCGGCTGAGCATTGCCGTGGTGCAGGTGACCACTGATCGCCGTCGTAACAATGACGCGTTGACACAACTCCCTTTCGGTGGCACAGGTTTCAGACGCGGTTCGACTTGGCTGCGGCACAAAGGGAGCGTCCGGCCAGTCTCTTGTCAGGTGGAGACCGAGCGCGGCCCGGTGGTTCTTGTATAAGAGGCCCGAACGCGAAAACCCACCCTGACCTGCATGTTTACCGGATCCATGGTGCCCGTCAGAACACATTTCGTATGCGGAGATGTCAACCTGGCCGTCACATTCGTTCCGAAAAATCAAGCAGTGCTTGATCTGTTGGGCTTCGCGGCGGAGGTGGCATCCCCCCTGGTCAGAGAGGTGGAGGGTTGGGGGACGACGTGGCGGCGCTGCTGTGCCGGGTTCGAAGAGTGTGCGCCCTATGCGACACATGAAATCAAGTGACGCTTGACTATCCGATCCCGTGCATCAGTTAAATCAAGCCTGACTTGACTTTCTGTGCAGCCTGATCGCAGGAGCCGTACCTGCGACGTCCGAAGGCGCGCCGGTGCTCCAAAAGACAAGTCCCCGTTGATTTTGCGGATAGTGTCTGCCACGCCTGAGTACCAAGGAGGTCTTGTGCCATCTGAGCAGCCGGCCCGGCGTCGTCCGGGCGGGCCACGAGTCGTTCCATCCCACGCGCCTGACGACGCCGCCTACGACGACATCCTCAGCGTCCTGGGGAGGCAGTTGGGTGAAGCAGCCCAGACTGCCGACCCCCGCAGCCGCCGCAAGCTGAAGGGTGTGACGTTCGAGTTCGAGAACGACGCGCGCGCCGTACACACCATGGCGGGCAACGCCGGGTACAGCCTGGCGAGCAACTGGTTCACCCAGCTCCTGGCTCAGCTGGCGGTGGCCAACTCCATCACGAAGTCGCAGCTGTGCGTCTTCCTCTTCGTAGCCGGGGGGCAGGTCCCGGGCACCGGAATCGCCCAGTACACGCAACAGGAGATCACCGATGGACTGAACAAGCTCGCCGAGAAGAAGGGCGGCAAGAAGATCACCCGGTCCACCGTGAACCGCGCCATCGGGGCCCTGTGCGGCTACAAGTGGGTCGAGAAGGCCGGCAACGGCAAGATCCGGCTCAACGTCACCCTGTGGTTCCAGGGCAACAGCAACGCCCAGCACGAGGTGCTCGCGGAAATCGCCTCCGAGCACGACCACGACCCCACTGCCTTCCCCCATGACATCGGCCCCGATAAGCCGCATCAGGAAGAGTTCGACTTCGGGCAGGACACTTACACCAGACAGAAGAGAACCGGGTGACCCCGCGCACGTACCCTGGCAGCCGACAACGAGGAAGGTGGCCTGATGGCTGAGGTCTTGTCCCCGATCGTCTCCGACCGGATCTGGGCCGTACCGGTTTCCGGAGCAGCAGTGAAGTTCCTCAGTTACCTGGTATTTCGCTCCGAGTTCGGAGGGCACCTGCCCGTACGTCAGAAGGACATGGCAAAGGAGTACAAGATCACACCACAGGCTGTCAGCCTCCTGATGGCGCCACTGTGTGATCTCCACATCGTCCTGCGCCCTTCCAGCGACGGGCGAGGAGGTAACAGCTACCGGCTCCATCCACTCGCCGCGAAGTACAAGAGCCACGACGACATGGAAGCGGCGTTCAGGCACACCCTGCAGGCCATCAAGGCAGGCGAGCTCCCGAACCTCAAGCTGCCTTCGTACGTCTCAGCCCCACCCAGCGAGGGCCGACCGAACCTCCAGGTCGCATAAGGCGAAACAAGGGCCCCGCCAGAAGCTGGCGGGGCCCTTGTGCCTGAGTACGAGGTACGTCACGAACTATACCCGTGAGGGCCGACGGTTACCTGTCGTGGACGGCCGGAGTGGATGCACGGTCGACGCTTGCGGCTGCCATACATCCTGTGCGTGCACATCGACGCCCTGCTCGACGAGGCCGGGCTGGGAGGACGTCCTCCAGATCGTCGCGTTCCTTCAGGCGTTGGGTAGGAGCGCCGGCGCATCACCAAGTCGTGCTAACTAACGTGTCGATGCAGCAGATGATCTAGGGCGTTAGTAAGGTAGCGTCATGCATATGCCAGCCACCTCGAGCGACCGGGCAAAGGTCGTCTCCAAGCTGCCGGGATGGCTCCGGCAGAATCTCAAAGTCAGAACCGCCCAACTCGGCATCGAGATCCAGGCCGCAGTGGAGCAGGGGATCTCCGCCTGGTGCGGCCTTGCCTCGGGGACTACCTCGGTCGACACGGCCGGAGCCGAGTCCTTCTCCACCTTCCTTCCTCCTGGGCAGTGGGAGGAGTTCCGGAGCATCGCGGAGGACCGCAAGGTCTCCCTCATCCAGGGGCTTGCCCAGTCCGTCCAGCTCTGGCTCGACACCAATCCGGCGCCGGATGTGCAGCGGCCCGACGTCACTCGACGGATCGTGGTCTGCAACCAGAAGGGCGGCGTCGGGAAGACCGCCATCACTGCCGGTGTGGGGGAGGCGCTGTCGGAAGACTCCAACAGGCTGTATCCCGTCCGAGTAGCCAAAGCCTTGGCGACCGCCCTTCGCGCCAGCAAGACGGGAGGCGGTGCGGCAGAGTCCGGCAACGACCCACTCGACATCGAGAAGCTTCCAGGGCTCGGGCTGCGCGTCCTGCTGGTCGACTTCGACCCGCAATGCCATCTCACCAATCAACTGGGTGCCGCACCACTGCCCATGAACGGCGACAGCCTCACCAACCACATGGCAGGCGATCCCAAGGGGGAGCTCAGGGACCTGATCGTCTCCATCGAGGACGAGCACTTCGGTGGACGACTGCACCTGCTGCCCGCCTGCCATGACGCGTTCCTCCTCGACGTACGACTCTCCGCTGTACGCGCTCGCGAAGCAGCCCTCGAGCGGGCGCTGATGCCACTTGAGGTTGACTACGACGTCATCCTGGTCGACTGTCCACCCAGCCTCGGCCTCAGCATGGACGCCGCCGCCTACTACGGCCGCCGCCGCGGCGATGAGCGACCTGGCCAATCCGGTGCCCTCATCGTCGTCCAGGCCGAGGACAGTTCCGCGGACGCCTACGACCTCCTGACCAATCAGATCGAGGACCTCCGCAACGACCTCGGACTCGACATCGACTATCTGGGCATCGTCGTCAATCTCTACGACGGCCGACGCGGATACATCGCCACATCTTCCTTGCAGGGATGGATCGACATAAAGGATCCACGCGTGGTCGGTCTCATCAGTGACCTGAAGGAACAGAAAGAAGCAGTGCGCATGAAGCAGCCCCTGCTGAGTTACGCTCCCACCTCGCAGCAGGCTGTCGGCATGCGTGCGCTGGCTCGGGAGATTTCGTGAGCAAGGCCGACCAGCTCGGATCTGGACGCTTCGGAGGCAGTGCCCGGCCCGTCAGCGCCCGACGTGCCGCAATCGGCACCGCTACCGGCGTGCCCACGGAAGGCGTTGCTCCTCCGACTCGACTTCCTGTCTTTCGTATCAGTCCCAATCCCGACAATCCCCGTTCCGCACTCGGTGATCTCACCGAACTGGCGGGCAGCCTCCAGGAGCACGGTCAGAAGCAGGCCATCACCGTCATGAACCGTGATGCCTACATCAAGGCCAATCCCGAACGGGAAGGGGATCTGGAGCCCAACACGACCCACGTCGTCGTCGACGGCAGCAGTCGTCTGGCTGCTGCCCGAGAGGCCGGCCTCACAGACCTCGGCGTCATGGTCGACGATGCCCAAGGCAGCGACGGCGAAGCCATCCTCGAGTCGGCGCTTGTCGCCAACATTCACCGTAAAGACCTGGACCCGCTGGATGAAGCTCGTGCCTTGCAGCGGTTGCTCGCCCTTCATGGGTCACAGGTCAAACTCGCCAAGCGGCTGAGGAAGTCTCAGGGCTGGGTATCGCAGCGCCTGGCCTTGTTGAACCTGACTCCTGAACTACAGGCGGTCGTTGGCGAGGAGCCCGTTGAGCTCCTGCGCGCCGTGGCCAAGGAACCCCAGGACCGGCAGGGAACAGCCCTTGAGCAGCTCAAAGCCGAACGCGCCCGCAAGGAAGCGGAACGGCAGGCATCTGCCGTGGTGTCGGCGGGAGTTGCGAAGCCGAAAGACGTTGCAGGGCCGCGGTCGACTGTGGAATCCGCAGTGCCCGAGGTATCCGGCACTCAGGCGATCGTGCCGTCCGCTCGCATCGATGATGCTGAGAGTCGGCCCACGCCGGTTCTCTCCACTCCTGTGACACAGGTTGAGGACGCCCAAATTACAGGTGCTACCGCGCGAAGGGGGAGCGGCGAGTCGGCCGAGGCCGTTGCTGTGCCTCGGTCCGACAGCGTGTCTGTACCGGAGCCCGACCTGGCCAAGGAAGGCGTGTCACCGGCTCGGCAACTTCCTTACCACGACGGCATGTTCATCGCGATGCACCTCATCCACAAGATGAGCGACAGCGAGTTCGACCGGATGCTGGACATCCTCATCAAGCACCGCGAGGAGCGCGCCGAGTCGTAGGCCTGTGCTGACGGTACACGTTGAAACCCTGTGGTCGACATGATCAGCACCGAGAAGCTGGGCCACATCAAGTACTACCGGCTTGCTCCGGGGCGGCTGGGGGAGAGCGTCGTCGTTCCTGCCCGGCGCGCAACCTGAGACGTCCTGCGGATCGTGCCGCGCGGCCGAGGGCCGTGCGGCCGCGGGAGCAGACCTTGCACGGCTCCGTAACCAATCGAGCAGGTGATTCTGAGCGTCGATCGCGCGCCGGGGTGTTGCATCTTCGCGAGTCACTAGTCAGTATGGTTACGTGAATCATGCCTTTCCCTGTGGGACGCTCCCCCTCGACTTCGTCGGCACGCTGCGCGCGCGACGCAACGCCGCGCCGATGGAGAAGCTCGCCACCCCTGAGCTGCTCGACGACTGGTTCGTGGAGTCCGGAATGCTCGATCTGGCGCCCGGCGCCAACGAGGCCGATCTCACCATCGCACTCGAGCTGCGCGAAGCGATCTACGACCTGGTCGCAGCCCGCTTGGACGACCGGCCACTACCCGCCGAGGCGGTTGCCGAGGTGAACCTTCAGGCGTCGGGCCTGCCCGTGACGCTGAGACTCGGTCCCGACGGCACGACACGCACCGGCTCGGTCTCGCAGGGACTCGCGGCTCTCGCCCGTGAGACAGTCGAGATCCTCGGTGGCGACGAGGGGGCGCTGCTGCGCGAGTGCACCCGCCCCGAGTGCACCCAGGTCTACCTCGACCGCTCGCGTGGCCACCGACGGGAATGGTGCGCCATGAAGACCTGCGGCAACAGGGTCAAGGCCGCCGCCTACCGGGCACGCCAGCACAGCGTGAAGAGCTGAACGCCCGGAAGCCGGTGACGGGACCGGTGCCGAGACGCGACGACGGCCGCCCTTTCCGGGGCGGCCGTCGACACGGGGTCGTGGGAGTCAGCCCATGCGTTCCCGCAGGCGGTGCGGGTGGGCCGGGTACACGCCGAGGATCCGCACCTCGCTGGAGAAGTAGCGCAGTTCCTCCAGGGCGAGCGCGACGTGGGGCTGGTCGGGGTGGGCCTCGATCTCGACGTAGAAGCAGCTCGGGTTGAGACCGGCGCCCATCTGGTAGCTCTCGATCTTGGTGAGGTTGACCGCGCTGCTGGCGAAACCGCCGAGCGCCTTGTAGAGGGCGCTGGGGATGTTGCGTACCGCGAAGAACAGACTCGTCATCGTCGGCTCGTCCGTGACGGGCGCGAAGGCGGCCTCGCGGGAGAGAACGACGAACCGCGTGGTGTTGTCCGGGTCGTCCTCGACACCCGCCCGCAGCACATCCAGACCGTAGTGCCGGGCCGCGGCGGGTGGGGCGAGTGCCGCGTGCCGGACGTCGCCCAGCTCCGCCACCTCGCGGGCAGCGCCCGCCGTGTCGTCGCTGACAAGGGTGCGCCAGTCGCCCTCACGCAGTACCTTCCGGCACTGCCCGAGCGCGTGCACATGGCTGCGGACGCACTTGACGTCGTCGAGTGTCGCGCCGGGGACGCCCATGAGGTCGAAGCGGATGGCGAGGAAGTACTCCCCGATCATGAACAGGCCCGACTGCGGGAGCAGATGGTGCACGTCCGCGACCCGTCCGGCGGCGGAGTTGTCCACCGGGATCACCGCCAGGTCGGCGGCGCCGAGCGTCACCGCGTCCAACGCCTGTTCGAAGCTTGTGCACGGCAACTCCGCGCTACCGGGAAACAGATGCTGGGTGGCGGCTGCCGAATTTGAGCCCGGTTCACCCTGGTATGCGATGGTCGTCACGTGTCACGTTCCTGTAGCGGAGCCGACGTCTTCGATCAGCAGGAGGTCCACCGTAAAACGCAGGTGCTGGAGGACCGCGGCGCTGTCCACAACGAGAGACTCCAGAGGATGCTGTCCGTCTTTCGCGGGGAAGGGGATCGCCTTCTCGTACGCCGCTGTCACCACGTGGTGCACCAGCATGGCCGCACGCCGGACGCGGTCCGCGAGGGACTCACGGGCGGCGAGGGAGATGAGCCGCCCCAGCCCGGGGCGGTTGTACGGCTCCGCCGTGAAACCCAGCCGCTCCTGGCGCAGCAGCGCCGACAGCTCGGCAGCCGTGGCGGCGGGGGAGAA
The DNA here is from genome assembly GCF_040704695.1 of Streptomyces sp. NPDC048411. Classification (NCBI taxonomy): domain Bacteria; kingdom Bacillati; phylum Actinomycetota; class Actinomycetes; order Kitasatosporales; family Streptomycetaceae; genus Streptomyces; species Streptomyces sp. NPDC048411. Next base: position 7,858 of record NZ_JBEZKL010000091.1, on the reverse strand, counting down.
GAACGGCGGGGCCACCCTCGGGCCCAGCACGGCCAGCTCGTCCGCCAGCCGGCTCGCGGCGCCCAGCGCCATGCCGGCGACCGCGGTCCACAGGAAGCCGATGTCCTGCGTCGGCAGCGCCGCGCCTGACGAGTGGGCGGCGAAGCCAGCCGGTACATGGACGCCGTCCAGCCGGAACCGAGCGTCCGAGTCGGCCGGGAAGCGGACGGCGTGCAGGCCGGCGTCCGTCGGCCGCGGCAGCACCTTCGACGCAATCACGAAGACGTCGGGCCGGTCCGGACGGATCACGGTGGCGTCCTCGCGGGCCGCTCCCCCGGGACCGGCGAGCGGCAGCGCCAGCCATCGCCCGACCTCGGTGTCCCCCGGCAGGTGCCACCGTCCGGACAGGGAGTACCCGCCCGGGACCGGCCGGGCGACCGGAGGGCTGTCGGGACCGGACTCCGCGACCGCGTGAGGCAGGGTGGCGGCCCAGTTCCAGTCGGTGGTGAAGGACGCCCACGCCGCCCCGGGATCGGCGTGGCCCTCGTTCTCGTACGCCTCGAACACCCGGGCCGGGTCGCTGCCGGGCCCGGGTGCCGTCCTCGGGTAGTCCTCGCGCGCGACCGTCGTCGTCCGCCTGCGCGGCTCTGCCATCGCTTCCGTGCCCCTCGTCGCCCGTCCCGTGCCCGCATACCCCCGGCGTCGGCGGTTCCCGTGCGCGGTGAGCATGACGCTCTCCGAACCTGTTCGCATGTGGTCACTCTCTTCACGTGGGCGCAGCGGTGCGAAGTTCACGTGAAAACTGTCACGGTCGGTTCAGGCGGCGGTGGTGGTGGCGTTGATGGTGACGGGGATGTTGCCGCGGGTGGCCTTGGAGTAGGGGCAGATCTCGTGGGCGGCTTCGGCGAGTTCGGTGGCGGTGGGCTGGTCGACGCCGCCGAGTTCGAGGTTGAGGACGGCGCTGAGGTTGAACTCGCCGTCGTCGCCGTGGGCGAGGGTCGCTTCGACGGTGATGGCGGTGCTCTTGAGAGTGATCTTGCGCTGGGAGGCGGCGTGACGGACGGCGCCGAGGAAGCAGGCGCCCCAGCCGGCAGCGAAGAGCTGTTCCGGGTTGGTGGCACCGCCGGCTCCGCCGAGTTTCTTCGGAATGGCGAGTGCGGTTTCGAGCTGTCCGTCGCTGGCCTCGATGCGGCCTCCGTTGCGGCCCTCTCCGGTCACTGTGACGACACCGGTGTAGCTGACTGCCATGGCTGTTGTCTCCTCGTGTGCGATGGGCCCGGTGCCCCAATGTCGGCTGTCACCGGTTCGAGTGGTGGCAAATATGGTCACACTTGGAGGTATTCGTCAAGAAGGTTGCTGACGCGACGGGAAACATGTGTGTGAGGGTCGGGCTCTGTCCGACGGCGAAGCCTTTTGGTGTGCGCCTCTCGGATTCATCACCCCTTTGCTTCGTCACCCTCTTGACAGGTTACTTCTGAAAGGGCAGGCTGACTGTCGTCCGGGTAGCAACCGGGACGCGATCCACGACGATGAAGTGGAGGCTGGTCATGAACAAGGACCTGACGATGGACGCCGCCGCGGCGGCACGGCACGCGCGGTACGGCAAGCTCCCCGAGCGCATCCGCTTCGAGGACATGGCCACAGAGGTGGAAGCCGAGCCGAGCGGCAGGGTGAAGGCCGTCTACAACCCCGAAGGTGCGTGGAACTACCACTCGTGCCTGGCCCTGGACCTGGGGCTGTAGGCCTCTGGAGGCAGGACCGGGGCACGCAGGCGCTCGCACCGTCCATCAGGGGAAATCCTGATGAGAACACCCCATGCAGCTTGCCTGGCAAGAAGGGTGACCAGGCATCAGGCACGGAGTCGCGTCCCCTTTGAGGAGGGACGGCTCAGATGCCGGGGGCGGCACAGTGCGCGCGCTGGACTTCGTCGACGGCGGGGCGGATCCGTGCGTGTTGCCCCGCCGTGCGCCCGCTTGCTAGCCTTCCGGCGTGATTGAAGTCGACAGAGCCTAGCCACGGCGAACCGCCGACCGGTGCCGCCCCGGGTCCCTCTTGCCAGTGACCGGTTGAGCGGAGGTCGGCCTCCGTCGCCTGCTCACACGTGCCCTCGGCACGGTGAGTCGGCCTGGCACATCGTGCCGTGGACACCGTGGAACCGGTGAAGGGTTCCATCGCAGTGCATCGAGGCGTTCGCCGTCCCGCCGTCATTTGGCAATTCCCGCGCTCCCCGCGTGCCCGCAGGGCTCCCGTCGTCGTCGACCTCGGCATGCCCACACGTGCCGACGGGAGAGCACACACAGATTTGGAACACGCTCATGATGCACAAGAAGTCCCGCGCGCGTACCCGTCACCGGCGGGCTCACTGGAAGGCCACCCGGCCCGCCCTGGCGACGTGCGCGAACGCCGCGTGCGGCCGGCCCACCCCCGGACACGCTGCCTGTATGCACTGCGGTATGTACCGCGGCCGTCAGGTGCTTCCTCCCTCCTGACACCTCAGGCGCCGACCGTGCAGGGTGGCCTGCGCCGCGCACGCCGATTCCGCCCCTCTCCGGCAGGTTGACCCCTGGGCGGTTCGCGGACGACAGAAAGACGGCACCGGTGCTGTGGTGGCGACCGGACGTGTTCCGGCCTCATGGGCCGTTCCCACACGTGTGCCGATTCTCGGGCTGGAAGCAGACCGTGCCGCACAGCAGGCACGGTCCCGGCACCGCTGAGACGTGCGCGGTGGGGTGCCACCGGACTGGGCGCCACCGCCCAGCAGTTGGGCTTCCCGGCGCCATAAAGGGTCACCGAGGCAAAGCAGTTGACACGGCCCTGTACTCCCGAAGCTGCGGCGAAGTGACAAGTAGCTTTCTGTAGCGGATCTGGGGTGCGCTTGTCAGGGCTTTTGATCTTCTGGGCTCATCGAGGGCCGCGCTCGGCGAGGTTGGTCCGGCTATGACGACCGGAGGGAGCGCGGGGTGCGGCAGGAGTGGGAGCCGGAGGACCTGATCGAGGTCTGGACGCTGCTGGAGGACGACCAGGAGCGGCTGCGGAACAAGTCGGGGGCGAACCGGTTGGGGTTCGCGCTGTTGCTGAAGTTCTTCGAGGTGGAGGCCCGGCTCCCGGAGGACGCCGGGGAGATCCCGGTGCCGGCGGTGTCCTGCGTACGATTGGTCGGGGCGGGCGATCAAGCGGCACCGGATGGAGATCCGGGGCGCGTTCGGCTTCCGTGAGTGCACGGAGGAGGACCAGGCCCAGCTCGCCGAGTGGCTGGCGGTCGAGCTGTGCGGGGTGGAACTGAACCGGGACCGGTTGGCGGAGGCGGTGGTGGCCCGCTGCCGCAAGGACCGGCTGGAGCCGCCGGCCCCAGGACAGATCGCCCGGCTGGTGGGTAAGGCGGTCAGCACCTTTGAGGAGCGGTTCTGCGCGGCCAGCGTGGGTCGGCTGTCGGCGGCGACCCGGTCTCGGCTGGACGACCTGATCGCCGAGGACGTAGGCGCGGACGAGGAGAGCACGGGCGGCGGGGGCACCTTCTTCACTGAGCTGAAGGCGGACCCGGGCGCGCTGGGGCTGGACAGCCTGCTGGCGGAGGTGAACAAGCTCCAGCGGGTGCGGGGGCTCCAGCTTCCGCCGGAGCTGTTCGCGGATGTGTCGGAGAAGCTGGTGGCGGCCTGGCGGGCGCGGGCAGCGAAGGAGTACCCCTCGGACCTGCGGGCGGCGGCCGGGCCGGTGCGGTACACGCTGCTGTCGACGCTGTGCCATGTCCGGGAGACAGAGATCACCGACTCGCTGGTGGAGTTGTTCATCCAGCTCGTGCAGAAGATCAACACTCGTGCGGAGAAGAAGGTCGAGGGCGAGTTCAACAAGGAGATGAAGCGGGTCCGTGGCAAGGAGGGCATCTTGCTGCGGCTGGCGGAGGCGGCGGTGGCGGAGCCGGGCGGCACGGTCCGCAAGGTGATCTATCCCGTGGCCGGTGAGTCCACGCTCAAGGCGCTGGCGGCGGAGGCCGCAGCGAACGAGGCCCGTTACCGGGCCCGGGTGCGTACGGTGCTGCGCTCGTCGTACTCCAATCACTGGCGGCGGATGCTCTCGCCGCTGCTGAACGCGCTGGAGCTGAAGTGCAACAACACCGCCTACCGGCCGGTGATGGACGCCATCGACCTGCTCAAGCGGTATCTGGACCAGCCCATCGCCAAGGAGGGCGCGTTCTTCGACGAGGCGGAGAAGATCCCGCTGGGCGGGGTGGTCCGCGAGGAGTGGCGCAAGGCGGTAGTGGACGAGCGCGGCCGGGTCGAGCGCATCCCGTACGAACTGTGCGTCCTCGTGTCGCTGCGGGACGCGCTGAGACGGCGGGAGATCTGGGTGCCGGGCGCGAACCGGTGGCGGAACCCGGAGGACGATCTGCCGCCGGACTTCGAGGACAACCGCGATGTGCACTACGACGCGATCCGCCAGCCGCAGGACCCGGAGTAGTTCATCGAGGCCCTTCAGAAGCGGCTGCGCGAGGCTCTGACCCGCTTCGACACCGCGCTGGAACTGGGCACCACGGGTGGGGTGGACATCGTCAAGAAGCACGGCGAGCCGTGGATCAAGGTCTCGCCGCTGGGCAAGCAGGCGGAGCCGGAGAACCTCGTCGCCCTGAAGGCGGAGATCGAACGCCGCTGGGGCACCATCGACCTGATCGACATCCTCAAGGAGGCCGAGTTCGCCACCGGCTTCACCGGCGAGTTCGCCTCGGTCGCCACCAGGGAGGCGGTCCCGAAGGCGGTGCTGCGGCGCCGGCTGCTGTTGGTGCTGTTCGCACTGGGCACGAACATGGGCATCAAGCGGGTCGCGGTCACCGGCAAGCATGGCGAGAGCGAGGCCGTCCTGCGCCGGGTACGGCACCTGTTCGTCAACCGCGCCAACCTGCGCGCCGCGCTGGTGCGGCTGGTCAACGCCACCTTCGTCGCCCGCGATGCGGCGTGGTGGGGCGAGGACACCGCCTGCGCGAGCGACTCCAAGAAGTTCGGCTCCTGGTCGAGCAACTTCATGACCGAGTGGCACCAGCGGTACCGCGGCCCCGGCGTGATGATCTACTGGCACGTCGAGAAGAAGTCGCTGTGCGTCTACAGCCAGCTCAAATCCTGCTCGGCGTCCGAGGTCGCCGCGATGATCGAGGGCGTGCTGCGGCACTGCACGGACGTGGAGATCGACCGCCAGTACACCGACACGCACGGCGCCTCCATCGTCGGGTTCGCCTTCGCCCACATGCTCGGCTTCAACCTGCTCCGGAGGCTGAAGAACGTCGGCTCGGCGCGGCTGTACCGGCCGGCGGCCGGGGAGGACGAGAAGTGGCCGAACCTGGCGCAGGTGCTGTCGACCAAGACGATCGACTGGGACCTGATCCGCCAGCAGTACGACCAAATCGTGAAGTACACCACCGCCCTGCGCTTGGGCACCGCGGAGGCCGAGCAGGTCCTGCGTCGTTTCACCCGCGGCGGGCCGAAGCATCCGACGTACCGGGCGATCGAGGAGCTCGGGCGGGCGGTCCGTACGGCGTTCATCTGCGACTACCTCACCGACGCCGAGCTGCGGCGCGAGATCAACGACGGGCTCCAGGTCGTGGAGAACTGGAACTCCGCCAACCACGACCTGTTCTACGGCAAGGACGGCGACCTGACCGGCTCCGACAAGGAGTCCCAGGAGGTCTCGATGCTGGCGCTGCACCTCCTCCAGTCCGTGCTGGTGCACGTCAACACCCTGCTCCTCCAGGACATTCTGAGCGAGGAGAAGTGGCAGAAGCGGCTCACCGACGCCGACCGGCGGGCCCTGTCCCCGCTGTTCTGGACCCACGTGAACCCCTACGGCCGGTTCGAACTGGACATGCACAGCCACCTTGCCCTGGGCCTCGCGCCTGCGTGGGCCAGCATGCCTGGCCCACGCACTTCCCCGACGGCCACTGCCGTTCCTCAACGCTGACCAGGTGCGCGTCACGGCCGAGCTTCCTGAGCACACGTCGACATGGTTGGCTTCAGCGAACGTGAGGGCAACAGAGGGGGAAGCCGTGTCCAATGAGGTGACGTGCTGGCTGGCCCAGACCGCTTTACCGTTGAACTGCCTCACTACAGGCGTGTCAACTGCTGATCTCCAACCGCTGAAGAAAGTCCTCGACGGTGTGCGGATCGTGGGGCTGGGGGAGGCCACCCACGGGACGCGCGAGTTCTTTCAGCTCAAGCATCGCCTGCTGGAGTTCCTGGTGACAGAGTTAGGATTTTCGGCTCTGGCCATGGAGGCCAGTGCATCGGCTGGCCCAGCTGTCGACGCCTATGTTCGCCACGGCGTCAGTGATGCCGCGCAGGTGCTTGACGGGCTGGGGTTCTGGACATGGCGGACTCACGAGGTGCTCGCCATGATCGAGTGGATGCGCGACTACAACCGAGGGCGGCAAGAGGACCAGAAGGTTCGTTTCATCGGCATCGACCCACAGCAGTGCAGCGGCTCTCTGGCCGTGATCGATTCCTTCCTCCACAGGACAGCACCCGACCGTGCAACCGGACTTCTGTCCCCGCTCCGCGTGCTCGCCACGGCCTATCCAGGGTCGCAACCCGATCCTCAGCGTCACCTGGTACTCGATGCCGAGGAGGTGCTGGAGTACCTCCGCGGACACGGCCCCGACGCAGCCGACGCGCTTCGGCATGCCGAGGTCCTGCTGCGGGCCGCCGACCTGGTGACGCGCGCCAGGCAACATACGGACCCGGAGCAGACCGTCTTTGCCGCGCGCGACCGCTCCATGGCAGACGCTGTGGGGAGAATCCTCGAAGATCCCTCTGCCAAGGTCGCCCTCTGGGCGCACAACGGGCACATCACCAAGAGCCGTCACGGTGGCGCAGTGCCGACGCTAGGACAACACCTTCACTCATGGTACGGCGACGCCTACTACGCACTCGGCTTGCTGTTCGGCAGCGGCACTTTTCGCGCCCGGCGGATGCGGCCCGGCCCATGGTCTCGTCCCCGTTCAAGCGCTGTCGTCACCAACCGGATCGGCCCTGCCCGCCCCGGCACCATTGAGGCCCAGCTGGCCGCAGCCAACCCCGGCAACCACCTCGTGGACTTGCGCAGCGCAGTCGACGTGCCGAGGGCCGTACAGGCGTGGCTCAAAGACCGGCACGGCACACGAAGCTTCGGCGCCATGGTGCCGCGCTGGAGCTACCGCTTCAATCTCATCCCTTCCTCCTTGGCGGATGAGTACGACGGACTGGCCTACATCGCGGTCTCGTCCGCCTCCCAGCCTCTCCCAATGTCATAAACGGTCCTTTGCGCGAGCAAGATCAAGAATGGGCCGCCGGACCCCAGCCGATCCCGGATTCGTCCTCAGAACCCGTTCTCACTCAAAAGCGGGACAGACCCCCTTCTGAGACTTGCATTGTGCGAAAATCCCGGCTCATGACGGACCCTCAGCAGCCCTCCCCGACCGACCGGTCGGACGCGGACGACGTCGAAGCGCACGCCTGTCCGAAGTGTGGCGCGCAGCCCGGCTCGCCGTGCCGCTCGCGCGGCGGCGCGGTCGCCTCCGCCTACCACACCCGCCGCTTCACGGCGGTGCCCCGGCTGAAGAAGGCGCTGCGGGTGCCCACCCCAGCCGACCGCGGCCCGGGCCGCCCGTGGCGACCGGGCACGGCGCCGCCGGCGCCGATCGACCCGGACCTGCCGAGCGCCGACATCCGCATCGGCTACGCACGGTGCTCGACGCTCGGGCAGGAACTGGACTCCCAGCTGGACGCGCTCAGCAAGCACGGCATCCCGAGGGACAAGATCTTCAGCGAGAAGATCAGCACCCGGGTGCGGGTCCGCCCCAAGTTCGAGGAGGCGCTGCGGACGGCTCGGGAGGTCAAGGCGCACGCCCCGCACTGCCGGG